>SUTP01000118.1 GCA_015062815.1 Methanosphaera stadtmanae
AATATGTTATTTGATGTATATAAACATTTTGATATTAACAAAATAAGCTGTCCAACGAAGTTGGACAGGTTGCGACGGAACGAAGTGAGTCGCAATAGGTATATAGAGAATAATACAGTAATGGTTCCGTTATTGTAACATTAACATTAACGATTGCAATTCCATTACTGGAAAACTATATGTGTTACTAGAATAAGTTTATGAGGATAAATTTTAATTTAACATTAATAGTTAGTTACTAATATTTCATTAATAGCTCCTCTTTTTTTACCATTGGAATTAATAGAACGTTTTGCTTGCACTCTTTCAATATTAAAGTCTTTATATAAATCATCAAAGAAGTTATCATTAACATCTTCATTCTTTGGGTCGGAATTACTTAAAATAGCTTTCGCACCTTTATCTGAAATTCTTTTATAAAATTCACCCAGTTCAATTTGATGTTGATCTGTAAATTCAAATCCTGCATATGTTGTAAAATTAGATTTGCTGGACAATGGCCTATATGGTGGATCTAAATATACTAAAGAATTATCATCAATTAAATCTTCAGACATGTCATAATTGCCATTTATAATATGAGTATGCTTTAATGTTTTATTAACTGCTTTAATATTTTTATTATCACAGATTAATGGGTTTTTATATTTACCATGAGGCACATTAAATTCGCCATGTCTATTTAATCTGAATAAACCATTAAAGCAAGTTTTATTCATGAAGATAACTTGTGATGCTCTTATAATATGTGCATCGGAATAATTGTCATAATCAAACTCTTTTACATTTTCATTAAAAGTAGTTCTGATGTTTAAATAATATTCTTTCCTATCGTCTTGTTCTAATGGGACATACTCTTCTTGCAGATTAGATAATAATTCAATTAATTCTTTAGGGTCTTTTTTTATTACATTATACGTTAATATCAGTTCAGGATTGATGTCATAGATATAAGATTCTGCAACTTCGTAATTATTCATTAAATCAAAATATAATGCTCCACCACCAACAAACACTTCAAAGTATTTATCTATTTTCCTAGATTTTTTAATTTCATCTGGAAACCTATCTTCAATTGTTTTTAATAGCTGTGTTTTTCCTCCAGCCCATTTTAAAAATGGCTTTGCCCCTGAATTATTATCGTACTTTAGCATAGTATATATGTTTATGAAAATTTATTATATAAATGTAATTAGAGAGCGTTTGCAAACAATTATTACATACATACATAATATTTTTAAATAATGGATTAGTTTAATGGAGTGATATATATGATTACAACTAATACGGGTTATAAAATATATTTTGGCCGTGGAAAATTTGATGAGTGGTGTGTGTTCTATAACGATACAGATGATAAAAAATTCATACCATTAGATAAACATTATTTTCAGTGGATATTAGATTTATCTAAGAAATATGGAGTAGAACAAGTTTATAATGATTTTCTTAAAGTATATGATGCTGCTGATGAGATATTTGATGAAGATGAGTGTATTTCATTATGTACTGAAATAGATAAAAATTATGAAGAAGGCACAACGCATTGGTGGGTAATATACTATATGACTATGGTTGCTGAATGTAAAAAAGAAAATGCTATATTAAAAAAGAGAATTAAACATTTGGGAGTATATAATGTTTTATTTGATGGATATGATGTAGATTACGTTACTAAATATATGAGGGGTAAAGGTTGGAGATATTTAGATAAGCTAATGAAGGAAAGAGGAATTGAATAATTCCTCTAGATATCATCTAAGAAATCATCAAGTAGTTTATCCAGCATATGATAATTAAATATGAAATCTATATTCTCACCTGCATTCATTAAGGAGGACATCATTTTTTTCCAACCAAAACCATCAGTTATCCATAAGAATACTAAATCAGTTTTATTAATCTCATGTTGAAGGTCAGCATAAGCATGTGCAACTTCTATTGGTTTACTGCCTGTTGAATTGTAGAAATTACATTCGAATACAATTTTTGGAGTATTATTTTTATAAATAACAAAATCAAATCTTTTATTTCTATCAATGGCAGAAACAAACTCTTCTTCCATGAAAGTGAGGTCTGCACGGTTTTTTAGTTTTTCTTCAAGCAGGGTTCCAACTGCACCTTCAAATATATGTCCGCTTCTATTTTTTCTTGCATTGGTATCTAATCCAACTTCAGTTCCGACTAGATATGAATATAAATCATCAATGTTATTAAATAAATCTAATAAACCTGTTTTAATTGAAAAGTCAACTACTTCCTCAACATCAAAGTTATTTTTAGAAAAATTAACTTTTTTGGATGATTTGGTTTTTAAATTAAATATTGGAACTTTTTTATTTCTAATAGCTAATATGAGCGGTAATAATGGAACTACTTCAGGATAGTTAACAATAATCTCTCTAAATTTAGATTCTGATTCATTAGCAGGAATTTTATTTAAGCTATTTAAAATACTAATTTCCACTACCTTATCTTCAAGATTAGCATATACTTTTTCCCAATTTACATAAAACTCATAGGTGTGGTTTGATTCAAGTAATGTGTCTAAAAAATCTTCTGAATATTCATCTAAGGAAGAATATCCTATTTTTGAATAATTTACCATAATTTTTCACCGAATTTATAATCTTAAAAAGTTAACTAAATATCATTCGCAATCATGAATTCTATTTTATTTTTACGTGTTTTTAAATTATCTAACTTACCAATATAGGCATATAAATCGATGTATTCAATACCAACATCAGTTAATACTTTAATTAAACTATCAGTCAATTTTTGAATATCTTCATTAACTTTTTCAAGTTCTACGTCAAGTTCTTCTTTAGTTAAAGTCATTTTGTCACCTTTGTTTGTAATTGCTTATTAGCAATATAATCATTAGGTGGAGAGTAAAATATTCTATTAAGCATAATTTCACCCAAACCCTTAAATATGGTTATCTCTTTTATATGGTTATAAATATTTTGCTAACAATTTATTTGATAATATTTTTATTATAGTGTTTACAAAATAGTATTTGTTTATTTTAACAATGGATTGTGATAAAATGGCTAATAACCGATTAGGGCTTGAAAGGATGATGAACCTGTGTGATAAACTACAAAAGAAGCAAATAGACTTGATTAGTTTTATAGAACAATTTGAAAGCATATGTTATAATGATATCTCTTCAGATGCTATGAATAACTTTAAAGATGGTTGGAATAGGGGCGAAGTAACTAATTTAATGAAACATGTCCTGCGTGCATATGATAATGATGCAAAAGCATTAAGACGTCTTGAAGTTGATTTATATCTTGAAGATTATGATTTAAGCAATGATATTGAGGTTATACATTTATAATTAAAATTTATCAATGTCTCGGTTATGGATCCACTCACGATGCTTACCAATAGCCACTCTAACAATAACATCAATGAGTTCAAGATCATCAATCTGTTTGAAATAATATTGTGCTGGTCCTTCCAACATTTGCCTGAGATCATAAAATGGTCTAGGCTTAACAGCTTCAGGATGCATAAGGCCGTACCGTTTCAATAGCTTAGTATTGTCTGTTTCGTATTTCTCTAACTTGGATTTCTGTACTTTAGTAGCTACTGTCTTTTCTTTCTTATCAAATATCTTTGCAATCTGTGATGAATCAATTAGGATACTGGATTCAATTAACAGTAATGTTATTTCCTTTCCTCTAACTGTTATTGTTGTTGGATGTGAATTTTCAGTATCTAATATCAGTTTCATTGTATGTACTCCAATAATTTATTACTTATATTATATATGTAGCTATTAGTTAAAATATATATTTTTTTAAAAACAGAATAGCGGGGCAAGAGTCCAGAACCCCGCTATTAAGGATTTGGAGTAAAAAACTCTTAGCAGAAGATGCAAACGTGAAATGAAAAGCAATTGAAAATATTCCACATTAACACTAATGTTTTTTACATTGGGAGTTAAGTATTCTTTATTCCCTACACGCTCCCAGACGAAAGGGCTATTTCGGAGATTTAAATATGGAAGAGTTATGCTCTGAACTTGCCTGTGATAATTCTGTTTGGTGCATTCATTAAAACACCGACTGATGATAATATGAAGAGTTTTGTGTACATTGGCAGTTCATCACGAATGTCCTTGCGCATGAATTCGATTAAGGGATAGAAGTCATACATCTCACCGTCCGGTCCTAAAGGAGCAACGGTTGTTCCAGTTGTTCTGGAATATAATAATTTCATTCCTGGGTTAATGTAATCCATACCAATATATGTCTTGTCACCCATCTCGGAACCGCCATCACAAACGGCAGTACCTAAGATATCTATATTGTCCACGCCATAATAGCTTTGAATTAACTCTACTGGTTCGACTTGACGATTGCTTGAGAATAAATCAGACTTTAATGTAGTGAGAGATTTGTAACTAACAGCCATTGAATT
>SUTP01000002.1:0-3517 GCA_015062815.1 Methanosphaera stadtmanae
AAATAATAAAAAAAAAAATTAATAAGTTTAAAAATTTAATATGACTTTATCAATAAATAAATTTAAATATTAAAGAAATGATATATTATAGTATTATTGTAAAAATGTTATAATATTATAATACTTCTTTTTATAAGATTTATTAAGTCACAAATCTTAAAACGTATACAAACAATTTTTACAATCAGATAAAGCCAAAAGAGTATTATATAAAGTTATTGATTATACTAATAAAATCATTTTAAAACGTATACATGTAAAAAAATATGAGGTGAAAATATGGCAATATGGCAAGGAAGCTCCTTAAGAAAACCATCCGGAGCAAGATCAAGAAGAAATAAAAATAAAAGAAATGCTGAATTTGGAAGGACTCCAGCAGAAACAAGACTTGGAGAAGAAGTCAAAAAAGACATAGTAGTTAGAGGTAACGGAACCAAAATTAGAGCAACCGTTGCAAACAAAATCAACGTTATTGATCCTAAAGATAACTCCAGCAAAAACGTTGAAATGACAAATGTACTTGAAAACAGCGCAAATAGCCACTTTGTAAGAAGAAACATTGTTACAAAAGGAGCTATTGTAGACACTGAAATAGGTAAAGTAAAAATTACCTCCAGACCAGGTCAAAATGGAATAGTTAACGGCGTATTAATCGAATGAATATCCCACCACATATCAAAGAACAGGTTACGGAGCTATTAAGCTCCATAAACCAAAATCTTCCAAAAAGTATGGAGTTAGAACTGGAAGGTTTTTATAACCGTGGATTCTTTGTAAGTAAAAAAAGGTATGCTGTTCTTGATGAAGATACCATTGTAGTCAAAGGTTTAGAATTAGTTAGGCGTGATTGGGCTCCAGTTGCTAAAAATACCCAACAGAACATTCTTGAAGCTATCCTTATTGATGCATCTCCAGATAAAGCTAAAAAAATAGTTAAAGATGTAATTAAAAGATTAAAAGAAGGTAATGTTGACATAAATGATTTAGTAATTCATACTAAACTTACTAAAAAAACTGAAAACTATAAACAAACTTCTCCCCATGTAGTAGCAGCAGAAAAACTAATGTTACATGGACAAAAGGTTACCGGCGGTACAATTATACGTTATGTTATAACCAAGGGTCATGAACCTATAAGTAGAAGAGCTCAACCTATAGAATATATGGAAGGTAAACAATACGATCCAGAATATTATATTCAAAATCAAGTGCTACCAGCAACTCTTAGAATATTAGAAGCCTTAGGTTACTCTGAAGAACAAATTATGAGTAATGAAAAACAAACAAGTTTAGATAGCTTCTTTTAAATATTAAACTCCTTTGAAAACTATTTTTTATTAAATTATTTCAAAAAAAAGAATTAGTAATTTCCTCTTCTGATAATCATTATCATTAAAATTATACCCATAATTGCACTAAATACAAAGCCTAAAAAGCCTAAAAATGGGTAACCGAATAATAAATAACCATTATCCGTTAACATGATTAAAGAAGAACCTAATAACATTGCTGCAGTCAATACTGCTAAAACCAATATATTAACTATTCTGGAAATTATTAAATTTAATGTATTTATTTCACTTAATTCTACAGCTATTCCAATTTTTCCGTCTTCAAATGAATCAAAAATATTGGTTAAAGATTTAGGTAATTTTTTGATTATATTACTCATGTCTAAATAATAATTAGTTAATTTATTAGTAATATATTCTGGTTTAACTAACTGTGACATGACTGTCAGAGCATACGGTTTCAAAACTTCTGTAGTATTAAATGCAGGATTTAATGATTTACCAATATCATCAATCATAGTTATTGTTCTAATAACCATCATAAGATCTCTTGGTATGATTACACCGTATTCTGTTAAAACATTATTTTCTATAAGACTACGTAAGATACCTGAAACATCATTAAATTCTTTACCATAATACTTATCCAGTATATCAATGATTTCATATTCAATTTCATCAAAATTACTATCATCATCAATAATACCCATATGATAAAGCTGTTTAAGTAAAAGTTTAGAATCACCTTGTAACATGAATACAAATAATCTTGCTAAATTCTCTTTTAATTCATTATCCAAATGACCGACCATACCAAAGTCTACAAGAGCTAATTTACCACTATCTAAAATAAACAGATTACCCGGATGTGGATCAGCATGATAAAACCCATGAATCAAAATTTGTTTGATGAAAGTATCAGCACCCCTATAAGCAATATCTGTTTTATCAAAAGTATCATCATCACTAGATAAGATTTTTTTTAAACTGGTCCCATTTACAAATTCCATTGTTAAAACTTTACTCGTAGAATAATCTAAATAGACATCAGGTATGTAAACATCATCCTCCTCTAATAATTCACTTAAATGAATAGTATTTACAGCTTCATAATAATAATCTAATTCTTTTTGCATATCCCTATCAAAAATATCAACTAATCCCGGTAAATTATAAGATTTTGCAGAATCAATATTCTTATCAATATTACGAGCTAAAGTGTGCATTAAGTTAATATCTGTTCTGATTTTATCAGAAATATCCTTATGTTGAATCTTAATTGCAACAAATTCATTATTTAAAAATGCTGTATGAACTTGACCAATACTTGCTGATGCAATAGGTTCTTCAGAAAATTCTTCAAAAATATCTTCTAACGGTTTTCCAAATTCTGATTCAATTATTCCTTTAACATCATCATAACTATCTGCCGGAACATTATCTTGTAATTTGGATAATTCTTCAGCTAAATCATAACCCACAATATTTGGATAAGTACTTAAAGTTTGGCCTAGTTTTATGAATGTTGTTCCTAATTCTTCTAAAGCCAGTCTTATTCTTACATTAGGATCTTCAGGAATTCCCCTATATTTACGATATTTACTGACAATATGCAGTTCATCTACAATATTAATTTTGTGAACTATGTTTGCAAAACCATATTTAATTAATACTTTTGCAATTTCATTCATTCGGCCAATATCTTTTCTACGTTCTGAAAGTAACATAATTATCAATATTTAAAATAAAAAAAAAAAGTTGAAAGTTATAAACCTAAATTTTGGAATAATAACGTTGCAATAATAACAGCAATAACTAAAATTAAAATTATTATAATAACTGTTGTGAATTTACTAGTTAAATTATTTACATTTTCATCCAAATCATAATCTAATTCATCAAGCTCATCATCACTTGTTAATTTTTTATTAAATTTAGATTCAATATCTTCATCTTGAATTTCATTTTCATCATTAATAGTGGAAGCAGGTTCATATTCAGATTGTGATATTGATTCAATTATTTTAGGTTCTGATTTTGGTTCAATAACCTCTTCTTTAACATCATCAGTGGTAGATGATTCAGGTTCAATATTTTCAGTTACTGATAATTTAGGCTCTTCTTCAACAGAGGATTTAGTAGTTGAATCTTCAGGTTCAGGTTCAATAAGATCTTTAACATCTGGTTCAGAAACCTCTCCCTCAACATCAGATTCCTGAACATCA
>SUTP01000002.1:3617-66804 GCA_015062815.1 Methanosphaera stadtmanae
CCTCAACATCAGATTCCTGAACATCATCAACAACAGGCTCAATAACTTCCTCTTGAACTTCAACTGTTTCAGTTGATTCTGCGTTTAAATCTTCAAAAATAACTTCTGATGAATCATCAAGTATAAAATCATCTACAATTATGTCATCTACAATTATGTCATCTTCAATTACTTCTGTTGAAATTGTTTCAGTTTCTACATCTTCAACAGTTTCATTGATTTCAGCAGTAACTTCTTCTTCAGAAGATTCGGATTCTTTAGGAGGGACTGGAACATCATCATTTGATTGTATAGTTTTATTAATTTCATTTATTTCTGTTTTAGTAGTTTCTTCAGTGGATTGAGGTGAATTTTTTGTTTCTACTACATTTTCAACTGTTTTTTCAGAGGACATACTTGGTATAATATTATTTGTTACTTTTTCTTGTGAATTATCAGTTTCAATAGAAGAATCTGTTGAAAGATCTATTATACCTGCTTCTGGTGCTTCTTGCCATATAATTTCTTCACTTTGAGTAGTTTGAATATCCGGTTTAAGAAGTTCTTCAAATTCATCTTCTAAGTTTTTTGTTGATTCATTACTTAATTGTGTATCTATGGAAACTCCACATTTAGGACAAACATTATCTTCATCATTTATTCGAGCTCCACACTTTTTACAAAACATTTTTTTAAGGCCCCTTTTATTTTTTAAAATGTGAAATCATAAATTTATTGAGTTTTATAAGATTTTATAATATCTCTAACTTAAAATAATGATTTATTAATATTTATTTATATTTATTATATTATATAAAATGAATCATGAAAAAAGAGAAACATTGAAGAAAATAACTGAAAAGAAAAAAAGTTAGAAATAAATTTAATTAACCAATAACTCTTAATTTATTCACTAAAATTTTAGGAGTTATACAAGACCCTAATTGCCTACTTTCTTCTGAAGCTGCTGTAGCATTCTGCATTATTTCAAAGATATTACCTGAAATCATAACTTTTTTAATAGGATTTTCTATAGAACCATTTTTTATCTCAAAAGAGTTTAATGCCTCAACTGAAAAATCACCGGTTATTGGATTAGCAGTATGAGCCCCCATTACACTATCAACAATAATACCTTCAGTTATATCAGTTATTGGTGTTACTTCTTTGAAATTTAATTTTAAATTTGTGAATCCTACAGAAGGTACTGAATTATAACTCGCACGTACAGCGTTTGCTGTTGTAGTTACATCCATTTCATCTTTTTTGGCATGATACGTGTCATAAATGAAATTTTTAAGAATACCCTCTTCAATTAAAATCGTTTTTTGTGTTGGACTACCTTCATCATCACAAATTGCTGAGTTTAAAGCTCCAGGTATAGTACCATCATCAATTAATGTGAAATTTTCTGAGGATACTTTTTGATTTAATTGGTCTTTGAATCTAGATCGTCCTCTTTGTTTATTTTCACTATTTAATGCTGAAAAAAAGGTACCTAATAAAGAAACAGCTGCAAAATAATCTAAAACTACTTTAGTATCTCTTGTTTCAGTAGATTTAGCATCTCTTGAATTTAATGCTAAATTTGTTGCTTTATTTACAATCATTTGAGCATCTATGTCTGAAGAATGACTGGCATCAAAATAGTATGCACTTGAAACTAAATCATTATCTTCAACATTAACTGATATTGAACCAGCACAAGTTGTTGTTGATTCAGATATATCCACACCATTAGAATTCAATATATGTATTGTAGTTTTTCCTACACCATATCCTCCACTAGTAGGATTACATTTTTTATCTTTAGTAAGTTTAATAAGTTCTTCTGAGAAATCAATTGCTTCTTGTAAATCAGGATTTTCTAATTTTTTATCATATAGACCATCTACTTTTTTATAATCTTGATTTTTTTCAATAATACCTACATTCTCATCTTTAGTATTTAATGTAGAATTTTTTATTGCCTGTTTTATTGTTTCATCAATCCTATTCATATTAGTTGTATATGAAAAACCTTGTTTTTGATCCTTAATTACCCTAATTCCAATACCATTTATGTTTTCTTCCTTTGCATAGTTTATATTATCATTTAATATATCTACATCAGTTGAATTAGAATTTTCCATATATATTTCTGCATAATCTACCTGTTTTGAAACATCATTTAATATTTTATCAAGTAATTGGTCCATTTTATCAACTCTTTAATCATCCATTTTAGAATACCTGTAAGCAATATTACAAGTTCCTTCTTTACTTACCATACAAGCACCTATAGGATGTAATGGATTACATTCACCCCTAAATAAAGAACAATCTTCAGGTCTTGCCATTCCCCTTAAAATAGGTCCACATATACATCCAGTTGGAACTCCAGAACCTTCTGGCAATTCCATATCAAATAATTTCCTTGCATTATGATCATCAAATTCTTTTTTGACTTCATAAACAGAATTAGGTATTTCTGGGAAACCTCTCCAAACTCTACTTTCTACTTCAAAGACTTCTTCCATGGCTTCTTGAGCTTTTATATTACCTTCTTCTCTAACAGCACGAGTATATTCATTTTCTATTTTAGGATCATCATTCTTTTTCTGTTTAAGAATCATATAAATGGATATTAATATATCTATTGGATTAAAACCAGCGACCGCTTGAGGTATATTATACTCTTTAGATAAAAATCCAAATGGTTTTGTACCAATTATAGTACATACATGACCCGGTTCTATTAATCCATCCAATTTTACTTCATCATGTACTAAAAAATCCAATGCTGGTGGTATTAACCTATGACTAGATAATACAGAAAAATTTTCAGGAGGATTACTTAATAATTCATTAGCTGTTGTAGGTGCTGTTGTTTCAAAACCTGCTGACATGAATACTACATCATTATCTAATTCTTTAGCAAGTTCAACTGCATTACCTACACCATAAACTATTCTTACATCCCCTCCTTCTGCTTTAACATCAGCTAATGATTTTTCAGTACCCGGTACTCTTATCATATCACCAAATATTGTAACAGTTACTCCCTGTTCAGCTAGAGACACACATTCATCAATCTCCTGTGATGGTACCACACATACTGGACAACCTGGACCAGCAACAATCTGAACTTCTGGAGGTAACATTGACCTTATACCATTATACATTATAGTATGTTCATGAGAACCACAAACATGCATAATTTTCATTGGTTGTTTTATTTCATTTATTTTCTTAAGTATATCTTTAGTAAGATTTTTCATGTGAATAATACTCCTAATTAACCCATTAATTGTAGAAAAATAATCATAAATAGTTCGTTATTTTTTTAGAAAAAACTATTCTACTACTAAATAGTAATTATTAAAATTAAAATATTTATATTGTTGTACCGATTACTTTATTATAATTATATTTTAAGAAAAAAATCAATAATAAGTAAATATTAAGAAAAAATAATAAATAGTATAATATAAAAATGATTCTATAAATTCATTTTAAATTAAGGAATTGAATAACAAACACTTAATAATCACTTAAAGAAGGTAAAAATATGCAAATTAGTGTAGTAGGTTTAGGTGTTGAAGGTCAAAAAGCTACAATATCTTTATTAAAAAGAGGATTCAATGTATATTCATCAGATATCAATAGAAATATTAAATTAGATGTCCTTAATGAATATTTAGATGATTCAGAAGAGAATTTAGATTTAGAAATCGGAAGTCATAATACCGATAAAATTTTTAAATCAGATGCTGTAGCAGTTAGTCCTAGTTTATTTAAAAAACAGATTTGTCAAACAATTATTGAAAAAAATATATTTATTTCAGATGTTTTGAATAAACATAAAAAAATAAAAACAATAGCTGTTACAGGTACTAATGGAAAAACTACTACCAGCCATATGATATACCATATACTTAAAAATGAAAACTATAATGTTCTTCTAGGTGGAAATGGTGGGGGTGGTTTTGAAGGATACATTGACTTATTACTACAAGCTAACCAAAATAACACTTATGATTATTTAATTATAGAAGTCTGTGATATGACTCTTGAATTCTGTCAATACGTTTTTGATATTGATATGATTGTTGTTACCAATGTTGGTTATGATCATATGGATGTTCATGGTTCTATTGAACATTATACTGAAGAACTTGGAGAATTTATTAAGAATAAAACATGCATATTAAATTATAATGATGAAAATCTTAGAAAAATTAAAAATAAAAGTAATAATGCATTATTTTTCAAAACATATGAATATCCACTAAATTTATTTGGTGAGTTTAACTTACAAAATGCCGATGCAGCAAGAGTTACATGTTCACAATTAGGCATTAAGAACGAAAATATAGTTAAATCTCTTGAAACGTTCAAATCTGTTGAAGGTCGTACTTTAAAATTAAAGTATAATGATTTGAATATTGTTGCTGGAAAAACAGATAATGTTGATGCACTTAAAGCCGTTTTAGATGAAGAACAATTCAATATTTTGATTATTGGAACTGCTCGTAAAGGAGAAACATTTAGATTACATATTCTTGATTATATCAACAAATATAAACCTAACACACTTATATTATTCCCTGGACTTGAAGATACAACTTATGATTATATGAAATATCTGAACAAATTAGGTTATAATCAAGACACCTTAATTATCAAAGAAGTAGAAGATCTTATCAATTACATTAACAATCAAAAAAATGTCAACATATTTATTGGTGGTAATGGACAATCAAAAATTACTGATATAATCAATATATTATCACATTAACTTTTTCTAATTTTTTATTACAAACCGATGAGTAATATCACACCACAACCAACAATTTAAATAATAATTTATATAAAATATAATTATGTTAAAATAAAAACTGTTTTTACAAAAATAATCTTAATTACTAATTAATAATAAAAAAAAAGGGGGTTAAATTAACATATGGTAAAATTAAATAGTCCTTACATATTTATTGGATTATTAGTAATAACAGTTCTGATTTCCGGCGTTATGGCTAATTCTTATGCTACAAATAATAACCAAACTACATTAATGTTCCATAATGGTTCAACCGTACAATCAGGCGATACTTTATTAGATCCAAATAATATGCAAAAAGTTCCTTTAGCTGCTGATATATCCAATATAATAAGACCTATAACAACTGGACAAATACTAACAACATATTTATCATTAATAACAGGTACTGCACCTAAAGACATAGTGAAAGATAGCAAATATATTAAGGGAAATGGACAAATATCTGATAATCTGAATGGACCTGGAACTGTAATAGTCGATAAAGATAACAAAGTATCAATAAAACCTGCTAATCAAATGGTTTGGGGATACAAAATCCCATATGTAATTGGATTTAAAGATGGTGATTCCATTATATTAAAAGTAAATAACAAAACCATCAAAACTCTTAGTTATTCAGAAATCAACAATGACACAGTCCCTACAGATTTTGTTACTGCATCTGCACTTAAATCTTGGTTAAATGATACTGCTCATGATGGAGACAATATTACCTTAGATTACGGTTTAGGATACTTTAATGATAATCGAAGTGCTATATACGGAAAAGAAAATATCACAAAATACTTTGGTGAAAATACATACAATTACATGCGAAATTTCACTTCAAGTGCACCAGTACTTGTATACGAACATAATGCAACAGAAACAGAAATAAGTAATGCTGTGAGTACTGTTGAAAGTTTAGCTGGTTATCCAACAGAGATTCGTGCAGAAAATGCAAGAGAATTTGCACGAGGATGGAATGGAACTATTATACCACCACATACTTCAGCTCATGGAAAAGACAACGTGTCATTCACATCCATTGCTGAATCAGAAGCCGCGTCAGGCAGTGCTACTCATGGTGTATGTCCAGCAGGAAGATCTTTAAGAGATGCTGTGATGAAAATTGGAAGTCCATTACCCGTAGGTATGTCTGCAGGAGATGAAGCTATACTTTATGAATTTTTACCTACAATTGATGTATCTGTAACTAATACAAGAGATTATCCAATAAAAATTATAATGTGGAGTGAAGGTGAAGGAGGAGCAACACAAATCTTTACAAAAGTATACGAACTTAAAGATAATGCAACTTACCCCGATACATCTACAAATAAAACAAGTGAATAATTATTCACTTAACTTTTTTTCGAACAATTTATTATAAATTAATTACTTATTCTAATATACTCAAAATTTGATGTGAAAAAATGGATTGTGTAATTACAGCTGCAGGTAAAAATTCTAGAATGATAAACGATTTTATAAAAATGAACCAAGAACCAATACATAAATTAAAATTAGAAATTAACAATAAACCTATTCTTGTTCATACAATAGAAAAAGTTCTAAATGCTAATATTGAACAAGTAATAATTACATTAGGTTATTTTAAGGAAGAAATATATGATGTTCTTGAAGAATATGATTTATTAGACAACGTGACAATTAAAACAAATCCCCAGTTAAATGTAGACCTATCTAAAACTATTGAAAATAGTATTAAAGATAATACAGATAATTATTATTTATTTATGGCTGCTGATCAACCCACAATTACAAGTCAAACTATAAACAAACTCATAAATATTATTGACAATTGTGAAAATCCTGAAAATACTTTGAGTGTTCTTAGAAGACGAAAAACCGGATGGTTAGATTCTGCAGAAGGTTTAGGTATGCCTTTTTGTTGTTACGGTAAATTATTATACAAATATGTGATAAATGAAAATTCTAATCTTAACCCCATATTACGTAAAATGATTAAAAATAATGTTAAGTTTTATGGTGTTAAAGAAGCAAATAACTTTGAATTAATGAATATTAACCAGTATCATGATTATTTAACTATAAAAAAAGAATTTGAAAGAAAATAATTAATCATTAACAATAGCTTGAGCATCTTTTAATGTTAATGATATAATCATTTCTTCAGGTTTAATGTCTGTGAAACCTCTAGAACCTCTACAACCAAAAGTTATATTGGATTCCCCAGTTTTGTATGGTATTGAAACTGCATCAGCACATAAAGATTGTTTTCCTGAAAAATCAGCTTTGAATCTAGTATTACATTTAACCATATATTTTTGAGCTATAGTTAACGTTTGTAAAGGTATTCCATAAATTAATATTGTGTCAGGGACAAATTTAGCTTTTTCTAATGGAGCATAAGCTATAGCACCCATTTTTTCATCAAGTTTATATGCATCTTTCATTTCTTGTTCTGTTAATCCTAAAGCATATGCTCCTCTTGGACAAGTTTGTTCTTCAAGGGTAGCATATCCACATTCTTCATCCATTGCAGTATCAAAAACATGCTGACAGTGCGTTTTTGGTTCAACTTTAGATAAATTTTCTTTAGCTTCATCTTCTGTTTTGAACAATTTAACTGCTACAGGACTTTTATCCAAATTTAACATTTCTTTTAATTTTTGAGACATTTCTTCATAGTCAATATTATTAACAGCCATTTTTATTAACTCCCTAAATTTTAGTTAGGTTATGTAAGAATATTTTTTTAGTTAATATTAAATATTTCCATAATAAAACAAGATAAAAGTAACAATAAGTATTTGAAATAGTGAAAAAAATAGAATATAATGTTTTATACATTTTAAGCATTTAATGTATTACATCAGTTAATTCTTTGATTTTCTTGTATGTATCATCTGTTTCCTCAACAACAGTTCCTGTGATAATAATATCTGCACCAGCATCCCTAACTTCTTTTGCATCTGCTGCTGTTCTTATACCTCCACCCACAATTAAAATTAAATTTGTTAATTTTTTAACTTTCATAATAAAATCTAAAGGTACATGTGAATCCGCACCAGAACCTGCTTCCAAATAAATTACTTTCATTCCCAAAAATTCTGCAGCTAAAGAATAAGCAACAGCTAAATCAGATTTATTTCTTGGAACTGGTTTTGCATCACCAACCCAACCAACAGTTCCTCCAGGTTCAACAATCAAATAACCCATAGGAATTGTTTCCAACCCCATTTTTTTAATAGATGGTGCTGCTAGTGCTTGAGCCCCCATTAACCAATAAGGATTATTTGAATTTAATAAACTCATAAATAATACAGCATCAGCATATTTACTAACACCTGTGACATTACCCGGAAATAATATAACAGGTAAATCAACATTTTCTTTTAATGCTTTAACTGTCTGATTTAGTTCATCTTGATCAGTTATAGAACCACCAAGTAATAAAGCATCAGTTCCTGCTTTTTTAGCTTCTTGTGCCATTATAACTGCCTCATCAGGTGTTTGTTCATCAGGATCTATTAAAGTTATGTGCATTTTATGATTCTTTAATGTTTCATTTATGTACTTTTCAACATTCATAATTAATACCTACTAATAATTATTATATCTATTATTATTCTCTTTAGAAATTATTATTTATAATATTTAATGAATTATTAAAATGTTATCAAGTTAAGGTTGTGATGTAAAATATAATTTTTTTATGACTATCTGTTGTTTCTAATGTGTTTATTGTTGAGTTTTTGATGTCACTTGTTGATGTCTTTAAAATTGGTTTGCGTTTCAATCGTTTTCCATTATAAATCTTCTGGTGTAAAAATATAAATTAATTGTATTAATCCATTAAAACAAATATGATGAAAATAAGAATATAATAAATTTAAACAAAATAAATCAATTACTTAAAAATAGTAAAAAAAATAAAAAAAAAATATTTGAATGCAAAAATCAACGTATTTATCCTCTTGGTTCTTTAGCTTTGTATCTTAAACCTTTGTATCCACATTTTCTACAAGATTTAGCTCCTGCAGGGTTTCTAGCATTACATTTTAAACAGATTTTTACATTGAATATTCTGTTTTCAGCTTCTTCAAATTTTGCCATGTTATTTTCCTCCCAAAAATTCATTTTGTACTTTTACTACTTCAGCACTATTTTTTGCCTCACTATAGGCTTCTAATAAATTCTCATTAAGTGTTATAAATGTATGACCCCATTTAAATTGATTCATCAAATCAATAGCTTCATCTTTATACCCTACAATATATAAAGTAGCACTTAAAGCTTCAGCTGTTGATAAAATACAAGGTCTACCATAATTCACAGGATTTGCTGCAACTAAAAATGGAAGCAACCTATGATGTCGTTTAGATTTGAAATTAAACGATGAATTCTTTAACCTTTTCCATGAACAATCCAATGCAGATAACCCATATTTAGTAATTTGATCCTTATCTTCCAAAGATACTGACTTTTTAGCTTCAGCATCCAATATTATAGCATTATATGGTATTTTACGCATATTATGAGTAATCTGTACCCTATTCTGTTTTTCTAATTTTACAGATGTGCATTTCTTTGGATCACACTCACGAGAGTGATAAATTACAATTTTCATTCTTCAAACCAAATATTATAATGAGTTATTATCCTATTATACATTACTATTTTCTAAGAATAATAGATTATTAGAATAGTATATATTAATTATAAACTTTAGTTAATAAAAAGATTTCTATCAATAAATTGAATGATCACTCATAATGTTATATAAAAATAATTTAAAAAATAAAAAATATGAGTAATTAAAAAAATATTATAGAAAAATATAATATACATTTAAAATAAAAAAATTTTCTAGTAAATTTTAGGTTAAATTATGGAAATAAATTTTTACACATTATTAGGACAGGTAGTCATTTTTATTATAATACTTTTAGTTATTTTGATATTCATGACTTTAATCTTAGGTAATTTCTTATTAAAGAAAAAAAAGTTATTGTTTCCAAGAATTCTATTATTTGGATTAAATACCACATATCCTATAATTAAATATATTTTAAAATTATTCAGCCTTGATGATTTAATTATAGATAGAATAAGTATTGATTTAAGAAATAGTTTAAATAAAGAAAAATTTGAAAATATAGATTCAAAAGATGTTATTATTGTATTACCTCATTGTTTAAGAAGTATTAATTGTCCGGCTAAACTAGGACCTGCTGGAATTGAATGTATAAATTGTAATAAATGTGATATAGGTATAATAAAAGAAATTGCAGATAAAAAAGATATGACAGTATACATTGTTCCTGGATCAAGTTTCATAAAAAATGTTTTGAAAGTAAAACCATTCAAAGCAGTTATTGGAGTAGCTTGTCCAATAGATTTAAATAAATCCATGACAGCACTATCTGATTTTACACCAAGAGGTATTTATTTACTAAAAGATGGTTGTATAAATACAGTAGTTGATGTTGATGAAGTAATAAATTTAATAAATAAAACCCAACCCACCACCAATTATTCAAGAGAAGATGTTACTAAAAATCATTAGACATTTTTAGAGCTTCTTCCTATAATTTTAGCTTTTTTTAGATAATTTAATTTATTATATGAACGTTCTTCTTTTTCAGGAGAAGTATCTGTGAAGAAAAACATCCTAAATTTTTCACTTTTACCCTTAAATCTATCATCAATAAAAATTGTTTTCAATGCATCTATTTTACCATCTGATTTTAAATCATTGAATCCACTGCCTGTTATTATAATTAAATTTATTTGTTTTAATGTTTTCATTGATTCAACTTCACCATATCGAAAACCTTTAGTGAATATTCGGGTAAAATAACCTACTAATTTTGATGGAGCATCCATCCAGAATAACGGAAAAATAAAAGTAAGTATATCCGAATTATTAATCAAATTTTGTTCATACAATACATGTTCATCATAAAAATCATTATAGCCATAATTTTCACGTAAATACTCCTCTTCACATATATCTGAATTAAA
The DNA here is from genome assembly GCA_015062815.1 of Methanosphaera stadtmanae. GTDB lineage: Archaea > Methanobacteriota > Methanobacteria > Methanobacteriales > Methanobacteriaceae > Methanosphaera > Methanosphaera stadtmanae_B. The sequence continues at coordinate 14,416 of SUTP01000002.1, forward strand.
ATCTTGTTTATATAAATCAGTAATAGAATAATTAGTGGATACTTCTTTTAATCCTTTTATATATGCTTTTTTAATCATATTAGTCATACTATTTTCCGAAGGATGACAATAAACTATATGTACTTTATTACTTGTGGTCATGATAATAACTTTATAAATTATACTTTAAATGTATATTTTTCATAGTTTCTAAGCTGTGGACTAAAAAATATATTATTTTAGAATAAAAATTGATAACTAATAATAATAATAAAAAATAAACTACATATTAATGATTATATTGAGGATTAATAGATGAAAAAAATTGCAGTTAGTAGTAAAGAAAATGGAAAAGTTGAACATTTTGGTAAATGTGAATATTTTTTAATTTATAATTATGATGAAAATACTCATACAATTGAATATGAAAATGTAATTGTTTCATCCAAAGATTATAACGGTACCGAAGAATGGGAAAAATCTGCAAATGCAATCGAAGGTTGTGATATAGTTATCTGTGAAAAAATAGGTATGGTTGCTAAAGCAAATGTAGAGTTAATGGGTATGAAAGTTATTGAGGATGAAGGTACCGTTGAAAATGTACTTGATAATTTTATAAAAATTGAAACAAATAAGAACAATATAATATTATAATTTTATTCTTCCCCCTGTTTTTTTATAAAATCTTGTTTGATACAATCATTTTTGTTCAAAAATAGATATTTTAATTTCACAATTTTTGAATAAAAATAAACTGAATTTTATACTTTTTTTGTTAAAGGATATCTATAATTAGATAAAAATAGAGTAGCATTATTCAATGTATATTATTAAATTAAATTTAATAGATATTTTTTAAAGGATATTTAAATAATGTGTGGGGAAGATAATAAAATGAAGAATAAGCGAATATACAAGTTATTTGAAACCTTGTATGGAGATTCTTTTAATAGAATATTATTAAAAGGAAATATTGAAGAAGGATATGAACGTCATCCTATAAGAAATATCAAAGAACTATTTGACAATTATGAAAAAACAGATAATACTAATGAATCTTTCATAAGTGTATATGACTTTGATGAAGATGCAAATACCACCAAATGGTTCAAAAGTGACCTTGCATTATATGAAAAACATAGTATAAAAAATTGTATTATTATAAGATTCCACGAAAATACAGATATACTTAATGAAGAAACTGAAAAAGCAACAGAAATTCAAAAATTCATGTTTATTCGTAGAAGCATTAATTTAGGATTTAATAAAAAAATTATAGAAGAATGTAAACAAACAGCATCATTTATAAAAGAAACATATGATTTAAACTCTTTAGCCATATTTAATGGATATAATGAATGTCATCTTTACATATTCTTTAATCCAATAGACCTTAAAAATGCTCAAGAAACATTATATTATTTTTATAGATTTATAGAAAATCAATTAAATTTAGAAAAAATGAATTATAAAAATATTGAACCATTTTCACAAGTAACTAAATTAATAGGAACTCAAAATAAAAACACAAGATTATATTCAAAACCTTTTAATTTCGAATGGGATTACTCAACAATTATAAAAAATTGTGAAAATAAGATAATAAATGAAATAAACTTCGAAAAAAATGATTCTGAAGCTTTCAAACAAGGATTAATTTCAGTAGATGAAGAAATATCAAATAATCCAAAAATAAGTAATGAACGATTGAGTGAGCTATTTAACCCAACACATTAATACATTTTTTTATTATCCTCACTTATAACTCTTTTTTTTCAAAATAAATGAATTAATTAAGAAAAAATAGATTATTTAATAACATTTATATTATACAAAAAATATAATGATATATAGCTTTATAGACTAGGTTAATGGTAAATTTAATCTATGTATAATAGATTGTTATAAAGAAATATGGCCTTTGCCATCGTATCTAATTTTTTTATAAAAAACCCTGTTTTGTTTACTATATAACCTGACGGATTTTTCAAACAATAAATTGAAAACTTTAATTAAAATATTACAAGGAAAAAAAAGACAGTACTAGTATACTATCTTTATTTAACAAATTATCACAATTTTAAAAAAAAATAATTTGCTGCAAAATTTTTAAAAAAAAATATATAGGAGATTGATAAAATGGCAAAAGCAAGAAGACGAGTACGTGATACATGGAAAGAAAAAGTTTGGTATGAAATTTTAGCACCATTAGACTTTGAAGAAGCAAGTTTAGGAACAAGTCCTGCAAGAGAACCTGATATGTTAGTAGGTCGTAAAATTGAAACATCTATGCGTGAATTAACAGGTGATTTCAGTAGACAATACATTAAATTATTCTTTGAAGTAGATCATGTTAGTGGAGAAGTAGCTCACACAGTATTCAAAGGTCACAAAGTAACAACAGATTACGTACGTAGTATGATCAGAAGGGGAACAAGTCGTATTGACACAATAACTGATGCAACTACTAAAGATGGTAAAAAACTTAATGTTCACATGTTAGCTATAACTTTAAAACGAGCTAAAGCTTCACAACAAAGATTCATCAGAGAAACTATGCATGACAAAATCATAGAGCTTGCAGCTGAAAAAAATTTAGATGAATTAGTTAAAGATATTATATCTGGTAAATTTGCTTCAACTATATACCATGAAGCTAAAAAAATCTACCCACTCAAAAAAGTAGAAACTATAAAAACAAGAGTTATCTAATTTTAGATAATTACTCTTTTTTTCCACATTTTTTAAAACTTCACAACCCACTTAATTTCCCATATTTTTAAACTTAGTTAAATTTTAATTAAAGCCAAATTTATTCTTATATCTTATCATATAGATAAACATATTATTCATTAAATATAAAAGTTAATATATGATTCAATTAATATTTCTAATAATTTGTTTAATACTAGGGCTAATAGTATATTATACAGGTGCACTTGATTTTTCAGGTTCTGTATTTATGACAATTATTGGAATATTTATTGTGATGACCAGAGGATTTAACTGGTTAGCAGTACTTTTACTATTTCTTATTTTAGGTTCTGTATTTACTAAATTTAAATCAGACTATAAAAAACGAATTGGACTAGTTCATGAAAAACGTACAATAAAAAATGTCATATCAAATGGAATAGTTCCTATTATCATGATAATGATTGGTAATTACCCTGGTTTTATTGGTTCTGTATCTACAGCTACTGCCGATACATTAGCTAGTGAAATTGGTGTTCTTAGCCAACCTGTAATGATTACTAATAGACAGGATGTTAAACCTGGAACTGATGGAGGAGTATCATTACTTGGGACATCAGCAGGATTAATTGGTGCTTTGATAATAGGCATTACTTCCTATATATTAAATGTATCTCCTGACATTACAATCAGTATTCTCATAGCAATAGTAGCTGGTATGATAGGTTGCTTTGCAGATAGTCTTCTAGGTGCAACATTAGAACGTAAGGGACTTTTTAACAATGAACATGTTAACTTAACTGCCACAATAATCGGAGCATTAGTTGGTATCATTATAAGAAACATTTTATAATTGGAGAGGGAAAAAGATGAAAGGAATTATTTTTGTGTTAGATGGAATGGGTGATAGACCTGTTAAAGAGTTAGGAGATAAAACTCCTCTTGAAAGTGCAAAAACACCAAATCTTGATAAAATTGTTGAAGAAAACATAACTGGAATAATGGATACAATACGACCAGGAGTCAGACCTGGTAGTGACACAGCACATTTAACTTTACTTGGTTATGATCCTTATGAAGTATATACTGGAAGAGGACCTTTTGAGGCTGCTGGTGTGAATGTTGACGTTAAACCTGGAGACATAGCATTCAGATGTAATTTTTCAACTGCAGATGATAATTTTATCGTTACAGATAGAAGAGCTGGAAGAATTTTAAATGGAACAGATAAACTTGCTGAAACCATAAATCAAATGAAAATTGATGATAATGTACAGATAATTTTCAAAGAATCTGATGCACATAGAGCTGTTCTAGTTTTAAGAGGAAACGGATTATCTGATCAGATTACAGATGCTGATCCTAAGGAAGAAGGTCATAAACCTAAGGCCGTGAAACCTTTAGATGATTCTGAAGAAGCTAAATATACTGCAGATGTTGTAAATCAATTTGTACAAAAATCTTATGAAATGTTAAAAGACCATCCAGTTAACCTTGAAAGGATAGAAAATGGAGAACCTCCAGCAAATGTTGTAATTCCTAGAGGTGTAGGTGCTGTACCATCCGTAAAACCATTTGAAGAAAAATATGGACTTAAAGGTATCTGTGTTGCAGAAACCGGACTTATTAAAGGTATTGCAAAAATAGCAGGTATGGATACTGTAGATATACCAGGAGCAACTGGTGGTATTAACACCAATCTTGACAATGTTAAAGAATATATTATGAATGCTGTTAACGATGAAAATTATGATTTTATGCTTGTAAATGTAGATGGAGCTGATGAAGCCGGTCATGATGGAGATTATATTGGTAAGAGAGATTTCTTAGAAAAAGTGGATAAACTTATATTTAGTGAACTTAAAGATAGAGATGATATAGTACTCTTTGTAACTGCAGACCATTCAACCCCAGTAAGTGTTAAAAATCATTCAGGAGATCCAGTACCAGTTATAATGAAAGCACCTTACGTACGTGTAGATGATATAACAGAATATGGAGAAAGAGCTGCAGCTAAAGGTGGATTATGTCGTATTCGCGGATCTGATGTGATGTACATGATTAGAGATGCATTGAATGTAATACCAAAATTTGGAGCTTAATTATATAAAAGAAACATATTTATTTTTTTAATTTTTTATTTATTTTCATTTTTATTTCATTAGTAAATACTTTAAATTTATTTTATGGAGGATAAAAATTGGTAAATAATATACCAAAATTATTCGGAACTTCCGGTATAAGAGGAAAATTTCAGGAAGATGTTACTATTAAGCTAGCATTAGATGTTTCTAGAGCATTAGCTAAATATATTGGTGGTAAAGGAAAAAAAGTGGTTATTGGTAGAGATACTAGAACCAGTGGTAAAATAATGGAACATGTTATGACTGCAGGTTTAGAAGAATGTGGTTGTGATGTTTTATTATTAGGAATGGTACCAACACCCGTTGTGGGCTATGCAACACTTAAAAAACATGCAGATGCCGGAATAATGATTACTGCTTCACATAATCCTTCACCATATACAGGAATTAAATTATGGAATTCCGATGGATTGGCATATAAACAGGAACAGGAAAGAACTATTGAAAAAATAGTTTATGGACAAGATTTTGAGTTAGTTTCATGGGATGAACTGGGTACAGAATATGATATTAGTTCATTTAAAGATGAATATATTAAAGATATAATAAAAATATCTGAAGTTGACCCTGAAAAACCTTTAAAAGTAGTTGTGGATTGTGCTAATGGAGCAGGTTCATATTTATCACCTGAAGCTCTTAGAAAATCCGGAATGGATGTTATTACACTCAATTCACAACCCGATGGATTTTTCCCTGGACGTAATCCTGAACCAAATAGTGAAAATTTACAGGAATTAATGAAAACTGTGAAAGCATTAGGTGCTGATGTTGGATTAGCACATGATGGTGATGCTGATCGTATGATAGCAATTGATGAAAATGGTAATATATCTGACTTTGATAAATTACTTACAGTTATTGCTAAAGAATTTGGAGGTACTGTTGTTACTACTGTTGATGCATCAGCTTGTCTTGATACAGCTATGGAAAAAATAGGAGGCAACGTACTTAGAACTCCTGTAGGAGATGTTCATGTAGCAGAAAGTATTAATAAAAATAATGCAACATTTGGTGGAGAACCTTCAGGAACATGGTTGCATCCTGATTTTTGTATGTGTCCTGATGGTTTATTATCTGGTTTAAGAATAGTGCGCGCCATACAAAAAAATGGAAAATTATCAAAGCAATTAGATGATATTGAAAATTATCCTACTATACGAGAAAAAGTAGTTTGTCCAAATGATAAAAAACAAACTGTTATGAATGAAGTTAATAAAAATTTTGAAAAAGAATTTGAAGATATTAAAGAAATATTAAAAATAGATGGACTACGATTAAGCTTTAATGATGGTAGTTGGGTTCTAATAAGACCTTCCGGAACTGAACCTTATGTTAGAATTACTGCTGAAGGTAAAACTCAAGAACATTTAGATATTATTGAAGAAAAATCAAAAAATTTTTTAAATAAAATAATTTAACCCCCATTTCTTTGTATTTTTTTATAAAAACGACTATTTCTATCATATTAAATCCAATAATAATGAAAAGATATAATAATTATTTTTTATTAAAATTAAATATAAATAGAATATTTTTAAAAATAGTGGAAGTGTATTAATTTGAAAGCTGTTATATTAACTGCAGGCGAAGGAACAAGAATGCGCCCTTTAACCACCACAAGACCAAAAACCATGCTTATTACAGGTGGAAAACCATTAATTCAATATAATATTGAAGCCTTGAGAGATGGAGGTATAAAAGATATAACTTTAGTAGTTGGCTACAAAAAAGAAGTTATTGAAGAATATTTTGGTGATGGAAGTGATTTTGGAGTACACATCAATTATGCAATCCAAGAAGGACAATTAGGAACTGCTCATGCTATTGGTAGTGCAGAAAAATTTATTGATGAAAGTTTTATAGTTCTAAATGGAGATATTATTGTATCATATGATCTTATACGTAATTTAATTGAAAAATATGCTACAAGAACCAGCAATAATGTAAAATCAGTTATGACTTTAATTGAAGTCGATAATCCATCTAATTATGGAATAGTTTCCATGATGAATGACAAAATTATAGACATAATTGAAAAACCAGAACCAGACAAAGCACCAAGTAAACTAGCTAATGCAGGTATTTATTTATTTAGTCCTGAAATTTTTGAAGCTATACGGAAAACAGAACTGTCTGAGCGAAGAGAGTATGAAATTACTGATTCATTAGCTATTGAATTATCAGAAGGTTGGGAAATTCTTGGATTAATATCAAATGAAAAATGGATGGATGTTGGAAGACCATGGGAACTATTAAAAGCAAACCATGATTTCTTAGAACATATGCCAAATGATATTCAAGGTGAAATTGAAGAAAATGTAACAATACATGGTGCAGTTCATCTTGGTAAGAATAGTATAATAAGATCCGGTTGTTATATACAAGGCCCTGTTTTTATTGGAGATGACTGTGATATAGGTCCAAATACATTCTTAAGACCATATACTTGTTTATGTAATAATGTAAATGTTGGAAATGCTGTTGAAATAAAAAATAGTATAATTATGGATGGGACAAATGTTAATCATTTATCTTATGTTGGAGATTCCGTTATTGGAGTAAATTGTAATTTAGGAGCTGGAACAAATTTAGCTAACTTAAGATTTGATGACCAACATGTGAAAGTAACTGTCAAAGGTAAAAAAGTTGATTCAGGACTTAGAAAATTAGGTGCAATATTTGGTGATGATGTTAAAACAGGTATCAACACAAGTGTAAATCCTGGTGTAAAAATTGGTAATGGAACATTCATTAATGCTGGTTGTGTAATTTATAAAGATATTGACTCTTTTTCACTTGTATCAACTAAAGTAAATCTTATTACACATACCATAAAAGATAGAGAAATCAAATAATACTTTTCATTACTTATTTATTATTTTTTTTTCAAATAATCATTCTAATTAAATATTTTCAAAAAAAAATCAACCTATATATTACTAAACTTTTTTTTAACAGATATTAATCTAATATAGTAGTTTAAACAAACTAATATTAGAAAATATATAGGTGATTAAATTTGAGTGAAACTATTACAATATCCCCGACTAGTCGTCAAGAGGGACATGCAGAATTATCAATGGAAGTTGATGATAAAGGAATAGTGACAACAGGACGTTATTTCAGCATTACACCAGTACGCGGAATAGAAAAAATGCTTATTGGAAAAAGACCTGAAACTGCTCCCGTTATTGTTCAAAGAATATGTGGAGTTTGTCCAGTAACTCATACATTAGCTTCAGTTGAAGCTATAGATGATTCATTAAAAATAAGTATACCTAAAGATGCAAGAATTTTAAGAGAAATGTGTCTTAATGCACATATAATCAATAGTCATGCAATACATCATTTTCTTGTAGCTCCTGATTTTGTACCTGACGCAGATTACAAACAAGTTGTAAAAAATATTTCCGAAATAAGAAAACATGCACAATTTGTTGAAGATGTTGTTGGTGGAGAAGGTATACATCCATCAGATATAAGAATAGGCGGTATGGCCCATAACATTAGTAAAAATACTATTAATAAAATAAAAACAAGAATTAGTGGACTTCAAAAATTACTTGAACAACATGTAGAACAAATGACTGTATATATTCAGGAGAAAGATTTCCCGGAAAATTTAGGACAACATAATCAACCAGTATTTGCTTCTGATGATACGTATGGTTCTAGAGACAATATTTCTTATAAAGAAATTGAAGAAATTGCACCAAGTTCATGGTATGATCTTCCAGAAATTGGTAAAAGAGCTTGTTCACAAATACCATTGTACAGAGGTGAAGCTGTTGAAACAGGTCCTAGAGCTCGTGCAGAAAAATATAGGCATTTTAAAGAAAAAGGAGTTAAAGCTCAACATTTAGCTAGAGCTGAAGAAATGTTGAATTCTGCTGAAAAAATACTTGAACTAGTAAATCAATTAAATCCATCAGGTAAAACCATGGCAAAATTTGACTTAGAAGGAACAAATCGTTTAGGAATCGGAATTATTGAAGGACCTAGAGGAACTAATATACATACAGCTAAAATATCTGAAGAAGGTTATATTAGTGATTACAATGCAATTGTTCCTACAACATGGAATATTCCGACAATGGGTATTGCTACCGAGGGATTCCATCATGATTTTGCTCCACATGTAATAAGAGCATATGATCCATGTTTATCTTGTGCTACTCACATGGTTGTAAAAAACGATGATACAAAGGAAATAATTGAAGATAAATATGTACAATTATAATTGAAGGTATTTTATGGCATACAATCATGAAAATTTAATTATAGGTTGTGGAAATATCCTTTATGGTGATGATGGATTTGGACCTGCTGTAATTGAGTATATGAAAGAACATAATATCATATTAGAGGGAGATACTCAACTTATTGATGGTGCTACCAGTGCTCCGCATTATATATTCACGTTACCTGAAAACAAATGGAAAAATATTATCATTATTGATATTGCATCTATGAATAAAAAACCTGGAGAAATTGATGTTCTTAAATTGAATCAAATTAAAGAACAAGAAAGATATCTGGATGTTCATGGAATATCTGCTACAGATCCATTACATGAATTAGAAGACCATATAAATATACGGATTGTTGCATGTGAACCGGAAAATGTTCCTGATGAAATGGAGTTAGGAATATCAGAAACATTAGAAAAAAGTATACCTCAAGTTATAGAAAAAGTAAAAGAAGTATTATCTGATTTACTTAATAGTTAAAATTAATTAAATAAGGTATGGTGAGACTCTTGTTTGAAAAATTAAAAAAAATCGTTAGTAACACGAATAATGAAGAAAAAAAAGTTACTACATCCCAAGTAAACTCTGGAAATAAATTAAAAATAGGTTATATCCATTTATCTGGATGTACGGGAGATTTAATGTCTTTTACAGAAAATTATGATGATTTATCAGATTTACTTGAAGCAGTGGATATTGTTTATGGACAAACACTTGTTGATAAATGGGAAATGCCTAATATGGACTTAGTTCTTATTGAAGGATCTGTTTGTCTTGAAGATGAACATTCAATAAAAGAATTAAAAGAAGCTAGAGAAAAATCAAAACTATTAGTAGCACTTGGTTCTTGTGCAGCTACTGGTGGATTTACTGTTTACTCTAAAGGTGGTCAAGGTGCTCAACCACAACATTCATCATTTTTAGCATTACAACATTTGGTTAAAGTTGATTTAGCAATACCTGGATGTCCTGCATCTCCAGATATAATTAAAAAAGTATTATTAGCAGCAATAAATAATGATATGGATTATCTTGCACCTTTTATTGATTTTGCTAAAAATGAAGAAGCATGTGGATGTGATTTGCAGAAAAAAGTTGTGAATCAATCAATATGTATTGGTTGTGGAACCTGTGCTATGACTTGTCCAACTAGAGCTATGACTATGAAAGATGGAAGACCAAGTTTCAATTGTGATAGGTGTGTGAAATGTGGTTTATGTTATTATCAATGTACACGTAGTTGGTGGCCAATTGATGAAATTTATAAAGAAATAGGATTTTAGGGAGGAAAAAACCATGATACAAGATTCAATTCTCGGACCACATCAAGAAATAATTACTGCAAGAGCTTCTGATAAAAAAATATTGACTAAATCTCAAGATGGGGGAATAGTTTCTACAATTTTAGCTTATGCTCTTGAACAGAACATCATTGATGGAACAATAGTTGCTGTTGAAGGTGATGAACCTTGGAAACCTGAACCAATGATAGCAACAACCAAAAAAGATATTTTAAAAGGTGCTGGAACTAAGTACACAATGTGTCCTAATCCATCATTAATTAAAGAAGCAACTAGAGAATACGGTTTAGAAAAAATAGGAACTGTTGGAACACCATGTCAAGTAATGGGAATACGTAAAATGCAAACTTATCCTTTAGGTGTTAGAAATGTTGTTGATAAAATAGCTTTAGTCATGGGTATCTACTGTATGGAAAACTTCCCATACGAATCCATAAAAACATTTATAGAAGATAAAATAGGAACAAAACCATCTAAAGTTACTAAAATGAATATTACCAAAGGTAAACTATTTATAACAACATCTGAAGGTGAAGGAACAATACCACTTAAAGAAACACATGGTTATGAACAAAGTGGTTGTAATTATTGTATGGATTACGTAGCCGAATTATCTGATCTTTCTTGTGGATCTGTTGGAGCAAAACCCGGATGGTCAACAATTATTAAACGTACTGATAAAGGTTCATCTTTAATTGATAAAGCAATTGAAGATGGCGTACTTGAAACAATGGAAACAAATGAGGGTAAATTCGGTTTAGAAATGCTTAGGAAATTATCTACAAATAAGAAAACTAAACATCAAAAACAAATTGATAAAAAATTAGATATGGGCCTCAAAATACCTTTTGCACATTCAAAAGATAAAAATGACCCTTATGAAAATAGATAACATCTATTTTCTTTTTATTAAATATTACGTATCAAATACCAATATTGAGTTAAATACTCATCATATTTTTTGTAATCAGGAAATTCTTTTTTTATTATATTAAAAAATTCATCATTGTGTGCCAAAACAAGAATATGTGCTAACTCATGATATATAATGTAAGCTACTAATTCATCAGGCAAATATTTCAAATTTTTAGATAACGTTATATTTTTCAAACTACTACAACTTCCCCATTTTTTAGTCATATCTCTATACTGTACCCTATTTACTTTAACATTTAATATTTTCTGGTATTTTTCTATATATTCTTGAGATAATATTTTTAATTGATTTAAATTTCTATTAATAAGTTTTTTACCAAAAGTTTGTTTTTGTAGTTTTTCATTTAACTTTTCATATTCAGTTATTTTTTTATAAATCCATTTATCTTTTTTATGAATATAAGTTTCAATATCTCCCTTGAAATTATTAGGAATTATTAGTTTTAATCTATTTGATTTTAATTCATAACGAATATACTTGACTTTTCTACGTTCAATTGTATAAGTTATATCTTTATCAATTATTGTAATTGGTATCTCTTTCATAACATTTCTAGATATTACAACGATAATTTAAATAATTTAGTATTTCAAGATTTTGCAATATAACTAAAAGAAACATTTTAGAATAAGAATAATCTAAATATATTATAAGAAATAATTATAATCTAAGTTTAGATATATTTAAAAAGGGAATTTTATGAATAATATTAAAGAAGTTGATGTTTTGGTTATTGGTGCTGGACCTGCAGGATCAATGGCTGCAAGTGAATCAAGTAAAAATGGTGCTAAAACACTAATAATTGAAAAAAAATCAGAAATTGGAACACCTAAACGATGTGCTGAAGGTATAACCCTTAATGAATTGAAAAAAAATGAAATAGATATTGATGAAAGATGGGTTGCTAAATATATTGAAGGTGTTAAAATTGTTTCACCAGATAATACTGATGTTACATTAAATACAAAAGATTTAGATGTTCCTGCTAGAGGCGTAATTTTAGAACGTAAAATTTTTGATAAACATTTAACTATGGAAGCTATCCGAAATGGAGCTGAAGTAATGGTTAAAACACAAGCCACAAATATGGTAAAAGATGAAGATGGTTATTTAGTTTCAATAAAAGGACTTGATAAAGAAATTACTCATATAAAAGCTAAAATTGTAATAGGTGCCGATGGACCGGAAAGTCATGTTGGGGGATGGGCAGGCCTTAATACTACAGTTAAATTTAGTGAAATGGATTCCGGCGCACAATATGAAATGGTTAATTTAAATTTACCCTATGATGGTGATTTAATTGAATTTTATTTTGGTAGTGTAGCTCCAGGAGGTTATGCTTGGATTTTCCCTAAAGGAAAAGATGTGGCTAATGTAGGTATAGATGTATCTAATGCTAGAACCGATAAAAGTGCTATTGAACATTTAAATGAATTTGTTGCAAATTGTGAAGAAACAAAAAATGGCCAAATTGTTGAAATCAATGTTGGTGGAAATCCCTTCTGTGGTGTATTCGATAAAATAGTTACAGATAACGTTTTATTAGTAGGTGATGCTGCTGGTTGTATTAATCCAGTCACAGGCGGCGGAATTGAATTAGCTATTCAAAGTGGTAAAGCAGCAGGAACTATTGCGGCTAAAGCAATTAAAGAAAAAAATTATTCCGAAGAACGATTGAATGAATATTCAGATTATATTGATGAAACTATACGTAAAAAATGTAATAAGCTAATTGGTGTGAGAGACTTCGTTTATAGTTTAAATGATGAAGAATTTAATAAATTTGCAAAAGCTTTAAATGATGCTAACTTAAAAGAAATATCTTATACATCATTAATAAAACCATTAATTAAAGTATCTCCTAAAAAATTATTTAAATTACGAAAAGTACTATTTTAACACCCATTTTTAAGATAAGTTCAACTTATTTTAATTTTATTCCTACTTTTTTTTATTTTAAAAAAAATTTTATAAATTCAAAATAATATTTTCCACAGATAATTTACTTCGTTATACCATTTTAAAGTAGGACTCTCTCTGAGAGAGTCCCCCTGTCTGACACCCCTTATGACTCTTACTCTTCCAGAGTCTCCGTGAGCCTTAAAATTATTTATAAAGAATATTTAAGCAATATTTTAATATAATTATAGTAATTATCTAGATAATTAAATAAATAAATTTAAAGGATAAATGAAAATGGTACTGAATATCTACAAATATATGAATTATTACAAAATAACTAAAACAATTTACTCACAAGTTATAGATTATGGTACTTTTAATACTTACAATGAAGCTTTAAATCAAAAAAAATTACTTCAAAAGCATAATTGGATAAAAAGCAAATCAACCCATTATGATAAAGAGAATATATTTCCAAAATATCTTCTTAAAAAAGATGAAGAAGATAATTATATCATAATCAATAAAAATACAGGAAAAACTTATGGATCATATAAAAGTAAGAAATATGCTAAAATTATAAAAAGAATTTTACCATTCTATAAAGAAAATATAAATATAACGAAAATAGAAAAACAAGCACTTAAAGAATTTTATAAATATATCCACTATAATAAGTTTAAAGATAAATATCATATTATTTATAAGAATACTACAATAGGCACATACAATACATTAATTGAAGCACTTACTGAAAGAGATTTATTAATTAAATTTGAAAATAAAGTATATTTTGAAAATCCAAACTTATTTTATACTTATGATAAAAAAAGATTACCCCCATTTTATACATCAAAAGATATTACTTATAACCCCAGCCAAAATAAATATAAAATAACTAAAAAAATTCAAAATAAAGAGATTACCCTTGGTTTTTATTCTACATACACTTTAGCTAATAACATAAACAGATATCTTGAAAAAAATTACTTAGAACTAAATGTAATAAAACACATCATAAAAGTAACTAAACAAATACAAAAAAGAGATAATTATATTAACAAAATTAATGGAATCTATTATATTAAACGTAGAATCAATGAAAAAGAAATAATTTATGCAAAATATGATGATATTGAACTTGCTAGATACATACGAAACAAATTAAAAAAAAATAATTGGAAAAAAAGTTCATTTGAAAGTTATGAATGTAATTATTATCAAAATCAGATCAAAACAAAATATTATTATGATAATACAGATTTCTTTAAAAAAGCTTAAAAGAGCGATAAATATTTTAATTAAAATAATGACTAAAAAGATTAACAATTATTAAAAAATAAATAAAATTATACGTACAAAAATAAAATCAATAAACGTATAATATTTTTATAATATCAAATCCATATAATAATATAACGTTTTCAATACACGAACTATCTTAAATAAATTAAATATTTAGAGAATTAGTTTAAAAATAATTTAGAGTATTTTAAATTGTTAATCAAATAGTGAGAATAGAAAATATGTGTTAGGGTTAAATCCATTTTATTTTTTTATGGAAAACATGTATTAGGGGAGACTATTCAAAACTATTACAGATATATGGAGTTTAATAAAATGATAATGAAAGGAAATATTTTAAATGTATTCACTGATGAAATATATCCAGGAGAAATTAAGATTGAAAACGGGATTATTCAATCAATAAAAGAAATAAACAGTGATTTTAATGAAATTATTGTTCCTGGATTCATTGATTCTCACATACATATTGAAAGTTCTATGTTAACACCTTCTAGATTTGCTGAAATAGCATTAAAACATGGAACAACCTCTGTGGTAGCCGATCCACATGAAATAGCTAATGTTATGGGTATTGAAGGTATTGAATACATGATCAACGATGCTAATGCATCACCATTAAATTATTACTTTACAGCACCCTCTTGTGTACCATCAACCAAATATGAAACATCCGGTGCTACATTGAATAGTAAAAATATAGATGAATTATTAAATAGGCCTGAATTCGTAGCATTAGGAGAGATGATGAATTATATGGGTGTAATTAATAAAGACAAAGAAGTAATGGCCAAATTAGATATAGCAAGAAAGCATAAAAAACCAATTGATGGACACGCTCCTCAACTAACTGGAAAAGCATTACAAGCTTATGTAAAACAAGGTATAACAACCTGTCACGAATCAATAACAAAAAAAGAAGCTCTTGAAAAAAGACGCCTTGGTATGAAAATAATGATTCGTGAAGGATCAGAAAATCATAGTTTAGAAGAATTATTACATTGTGGAGCAGAATTCATTGTTTCAGACGATATTACATCAGAAGATTTATTAAAAGGACATCTAGACAAATGTTTACGTGAAGCTGTTGATTTAGGTATGGATCCGTTTGATGCTATAAAATTAGTTACAATTAATCCCGCCGAACATTACAACTTAAATACTGGCAGTATTACACCTGGAAAAAATGCAGACTTAGTATTTATTGATAATTTAAATGATTTTAGAGTAAAACGAGTTATTGTAAATGGTAATACAATATTTAAAAAACAAAAATTATTATTTAGAGCAAATCCTAAGTTATTAGAAAACAAACTAGACATAATACCTAAAAAACCAGAAGAATTTAATATTAAAGTACAAGACCCTTCACATAAAAGTGCTACTGTTAATGTTATAACTGCTAAAGATAACCAAATTATTACTGGAACTAAAACAGCTAAATTAACAATAACTAAAGGAATAATATTACCATCCATATATGAAGACATATTAAAAATAAGTATCGTTGAAAGATATGGTGGAAATACCATAAGTAATGGATTTATAAGTGGATTTGGAATAAAAAATGGAGCTATGGCCGCCAGTATAGCTCATGATTCACATAATATTATAGTTGTAGGAACCAATGACAAATTTATGGCTCAAGTTACAAATAAAATTATTGAAAACAAGGGAGGACTAGCTGCAACATCTAATCATGACAGTATCGATTTATCATTACCTATTGCAGGATTAATGAGTAATAAATCAGCACACAACGTTGCTAAAGTATCATCCAAAATGAATGAATTCGTTCAAAATATGGGCTGTCAATTAACAAATCCGTTTTCAACATTATCCTTCATGGCATCACCAGTTATTCCTTCAGTAAAAATTACTGATAAAGGTTTATTTGATGTTAATAAAAATGAATTTATGAATGTTATTATTAATGAAAAATAATATTCCTAAATTTTTTTTTAAAATAGTTTATTTAATTCTTTTTTTATTAGATTCAAAGAATCCAAATGATTTTGATTACCTTCTTTCAATATAAACTTATAAGTTTTGTTTATTTCTTCAATTAAATTGTTTTTTTCCTCAGAACTCATTAAATGAAACCTAGAAACTTTAACTAATAAATCTAGTATGGTATTTGTTGATCGATTTATTGCAGGCATCTTATTTTTCAATTTTTTGAAACCTGTAATTTCTGCAGTTATTCTATAATAAACTGAAGTACCATAATTATCCTCTTGAATAAATCTTAGAATATCCTCTACTTTAGCATCAATAGTATAATCAGAACAGACCAATACATCATTTTCAATATAATCATCATCATTTAACTTATTAAAAAAAGCTTTTGTATAGATTAAAGGATTTAATGAAAATTGTACCTTAAAATTAGGATTAGATTTGATATTTTTCAAAGTAATATTAGGAAATAAGTTTAAAATAAGTTTATTGTCTATTAATTTAATCCCAAAAGGTTTTGTATGTACTTCTTCACCAACATTTTTTGTTGTTATTAGAACTTCATAAGTTGTACGTTCATCTAAAATATTATTAATTTTCATTGTATCAACATCCACTTAAATTAACACAGCCATTTATTTATATTTGAACTAATACAATAAATACGTTTTAATTATAATTAAAAATTATATATCATTATTGTAATATATAATATATAAGTAAGAAAATAATAAAGTAGTTAATATATACTTTTAACTTATTTTAATGAAAATATATGGGAATTAAATATGAGCATTGCTATTATTAATAATTTTGGACAATATAACCACAGAATATCTAGAACTTTAAAATATTTAGATATAGAAAATAAACTTATACCAAATACAATTAGTCTTAAAGAACTCCAAGATATGAATCCTGAAGGTATTATATTAGGTGGTGGACCATCTATTGAACGTGTCGGTAATTGTAAGGAATTTGTGATGAATATGGATGTCCCAATTTTAGGAATATGTTTAGGTCATCAACTTATAGCAGATACTTTTGGAGGTTTAACGAAAACAGCTGAACTTCAAAGTTATGCCCAAATAGAATTAAATATACTTAATGAAAGTGATTTGTTTAAAGGTATAGGTAATTCACTTAAAGTATGGGCTTCTCATAAAGACGAAGTCATATCTGTACCCGATAATTTTGAAATACTTGCAAATTCAGATAAATGTGATGTTGAAGCTATGAAACATGAAGATAAACCCATATATGGTATTCAATTCCATCCTGAAGTTCAACATACACCCCGTGGTGGAGAAATATTCCAAAATTTCTACAATATATGTAAACAATAATTAATGGTTGTGTAAAATATGATGATGGATACAGAAAAGTTTATAAATGAATCTGTTGAACAAATTAAAGAAGAAGTAAAAGATGAAAAAGTAATTATTGCATTATCTGGTGGTGTTGATAGTTCTGTAGCATCAGTTCTTGCATCAAAAGCTATTGGAAATCAATTAGAAGCTATTTTTGTTGATCACGGATTACTTAGAAAAAATGAAGCTAAAGAAGTTGAAGAAACATTTAAAGATAGGTTAAACTTTAAACTAATTGATGCTCAAGATGAATTTATTGAAGCATTAGGTGGAATAACTGATCCTGAGAAAAAAAGAGAGATTATTGGACATAAATTTATAGAAGTATTCGAAAGAGAAGCTAAAAAATCCGGAGCGAAATATCTGCTCCAAGGAACTATTGCTCCCGATTGGATTGAAAGTGAGGGAAATATAAAATCACACCATAACTTGACATTACCTGAAGGTTTAGTGCTTGAAATTATTGAACCATTACGTGAATTATACAAAGATGAAGTAAGAGAAATAGGTACTGCTTTAGGATTACCTGATAAAATAGTGCATAGACAACCATTCCCCGGACCTGGACTTGCTGTACGTGTTCTTGGAGATATTACGAAAGAAAAACTCAGAATATGTAGAGAAGCTAATGCAATTCTTACAAAATACGTTGAAAAAGAAGGACTTGAGAAAGATTTATGGCAATATTTTGTTGTTTTAACTAACAGTAAAGTAACTGGAGTAAAAGGTGATCAAAGAGATTTTGGTTATTTAGTGGTAATACGTATGGTCCAATCATTTGATGCTATGACAGCTAATGTACCAGACATACCATGGAGTTTCCTACATACAGTTTCACAGGAAATAACTGCAGAAGTACCTGAGATAACTCATGTATCCTTATCATTAAGTAATAAACCACCAAGTACTATCGAATTTGAATAAACAATTCAACTCCTTTTTTAACATTATTTTTTTTTTTGACATAGAAAGTGATATTATGCATCATTTAACATCAAAATTAATTGTTTATAAAAATATTTCTAATAATAGTATATTATACCAATTATCCAAATTGTTTAAACAGTATGAAACTAATGATTATAACAAAGAAGAGTTAATAAATAACATTTACATACAAATCAATAGATTATTAAATATTGCTACAGAATATGGATTTAATAAAAATTTATGGCATAACTATTTATCTTTTTTATTAGCTACAGTTGAGAATCCTTTTACTCTTGTATCAGAAAAAATTGGACCACAAGATGGAACAGTCAATCAATTTGCAAAAAATGATTTTAAAATATTCAAAGAATTATTTGATTATGATTTTAGAAATATTGAACAAGACTTAAACATAAATTGTTTTAGCGTTATTGAAAATTACCATGCAATAATAAAAAAAGATCAATTTTATAATAAAGAAGTTAGTCTTAAAATACAGGAACTTAGTGAAAATATTGAGAATACAAAAAATACTGATGAACTTTATGCTGTTGTAACCAATTTTTATAAAAAATATGGTGTTGGAAAATTTGGATTAAATAGAGCATTTAGAATATCACATAATCCTGACAAAGAATTTCTTATCCCTATTACTTCACTAGATGATGTTACACTTGATGATTTGATAGGTTATGAAATACAAAAAGAACAGTTAATAAATAATACAGAATCATTTGTTAATGGTAACAAAGCTAATAATGTACTATTATACGGTGATGCTGGAACAGGTAAATCTACAAGTATCAAAGCAATACTTAACCAATATTATCTTCAAGGACTTAGAATAATAGAAATTTACAAACATGAAGCAAAATATCTTAATAAAATAATTTCACAAATTAAAAATCGTAATTATCGATTTGTTATATACATGGATGATTTATCTTTCGAAGAATCTGAGAGTGAATATAAGTTTTTAAAAGCTTTGATTGAAGGTGGTTTAGAAACTAATCCAGATAATGTTTTAATATATGCAACTTCTAATAGAAGACATCTTATCCGTGAAACTTGGGATGAAAGAAGAAGTGATAGTGACTCCGGCGATATGTACCGTAATGACACTATACGTGAGAAGTTATCATTGGTGGATAGATTTGGAGTGACTATTGGATATTATAAACCAAATGTTAAAGAATATTTCAATATTGTGAAAGTATTAGCTAGCAAAGAACCTAAAATTAATAAAACAAATGAAGAATTAGAAGAAGGTGCTAATGTATGGTTAAGAACTCATGGAGGACCTTCTGGACGTACAGCACAACAATATATAAATTATTTATTAAGTAATGATTAATAATTGTTTTTATTTTATTTTCAATTTTAAAAAAATTTATTTTTATTTTTTGACGAATATTAAAGTATATCTTAAATTTTTAGAGATGTTTAGTAAGAAAAAATTTTTAGGTATACCAAAACCTTTATATACTCCAGAGTACAACATTTAATTGACTAAGAAATTTAGGTAATCCTAAACTTATATACCTAAAAAGATTAGTCAGAGTTTAATAAAGACATGAAAAAAATTTAAAAGAAATCGATAAAAAAAACTATTACTCCTACAATAAAATCATTAAACACATGAAAAAATAGTTTAAACATATTAAATCACCTATTAAAACGATTCTTTTAAAAAGTCTAAAACTCACCACTCCTTATTAAAAACATAATATAACTTGTAGAAAAAAAAGAAGATAAAAAAACTCCCTAATAAAAGCTCAGAAATGAGTGAATTATTTTCTTTTTATTTATACTTTTCAAAAAAACTTATTTTTACATAGAAACTTATCCAAGAAAAAATATTATGCTAATATTCTCATTTTAACAACAAGATAATTAATTAAAATAATTCTTTAAAGTTATATATTACCAAAAATCCATATATATAATATAATAATTTCAATGTAACTATTTAAGGAGGTTAATTCTATGATTAAAAGCAAATATGCATATTTAAAAACTATTACTAAACAACTGTACAATATGAAATCTACTACAATATCAAAAGAACTAGATGGTACAACACCTCCGTCTGTATTTATTGGTAGTTACAATTATCCAAAAGTATTTGCAGGACCTTTACTTAGTCCAAGTTATGAAGATTCTAGTATTATGGATCAACCTGAAAGATGGGTGTCTAATGACACAACACAACAAGATATAATTAGTTATAGACTTAATTTAGTTCGTGGAAAACAAACAATAGGTATACAAGACTTAGAAAATAATTATGTTGAAAAACTACAAGAAATATCAATGGCATCACAATCCATTATGAGTGAAGCAGAATTTAATAAAAAACCTGCGGGAATGAATTTTGGAGCTGAGAATGCACCCCATGGTCCTAGTGCAATACTTAAAAAATTTGATATTGATAATGTAAAATGGGATCATCAACTTGAAAAAACATATTATGATACTGACTTAAAAGCAGGAGATGCTGTTGAAATATTACATGAAAAAAATGTACCATTTTCACAAATCCAAAAGGCATTTTCAGTAGGAACAATGGGTATTAAAAAAAATAGAAAACTTGTACCTACCAGGTGGTCAATTACAGCAATAGATACAACAATTGCAGATAGATTACTTGAACAGGTAAAATATTATCCTACTGTTGAAAATTATAGAGTATATGAATTTTCAAGTTTGAACAATTATTATGCAATTTTAGAAATACCCACCCCATGGCAATATGAATGGACTGAAGCATTTATTAATGCAAATGGACAGGGCACTATGATATTTTCAGATTATGAACATAATAAGGGTAAAAAAGAGTATTCACGTGTTGGTGGATGTTATTATACTGCTAAAATGGCAATACTTGAACAATTAGAAAGAGATAAAAAACAGGCAGGATGTTTTGTTTTTAGAGAAGCTAACGAAGATTACATTCCTTTAGGCGTATTTAATGTTAGAGAAAATATTAGACATGCTGTTAGCGAAAATCCTAAAGAATTTGAAACTTTACAGAATGCTTTAGATTATATTGATTCAAAATTAACACTTACAATTCAAGATTTTAGAAATGCGGATAATCTTATTAATGAAGTAATTCAAGGAAGACAAACCACACTTGATATGTATTTTTAGGGATAATATGTTAAAATTAGAATATAAAAAAATACCTGAAGAATCAGTAAAAGCTATGAAAGAAGCGGTTGATTCAAATCATGATTATTATAATGATGCCATAGTCGAAATACAAAAAATTCTCCATTCAAATGAAACACATATATTAAACAGCGCAAACAGTTGTATATTTACTGTTGTTGAAGCTATACCCGAACCGATATTGATAACTGATGAAAGTGGATGGAATGGAATTGAAAGATCTGCTAAAATACTAAATAAAAGTATATTAGAGATAAAAACCAATCTAGGACTTATTGATATTAGTCAATTGGATAAATTTCTTAGTGAAAATGATGTGGGCTCTCTGTTCATAACTAGTTTTTCAGGTTATACAGCAAACCAAGATGTGGCTAAAATACATGAAATATGTGAAATACATGATGTTCTATTAGTTATTGATATTTCTGGTTCAATAAGTGATAAAGAATTATCAAATATCAAATATGCTGATGTTCAAGTTTCATCTACCGGCAGCCCCAAAATTGTTAACATAGAAAATGGTGGATTTATTAATAACATTTCTCAAAAAATAAAATTCAACAAACATTTATTGAAATCTCTAAAAGCAGATAATATCACATGTGCAGGAATAGCAGCCACAATCCATAATTCAAATAAAATTTATATAAAAACCATGAATGCTAATATGTATCTTAAAGAAAAATTAACAGATGCACTAAAAAATGACTCAATACATAATGTAATACATAGCAATAGGTACGGAATAAACACAATAATTAGTGAAGAAAGTAAAAATAAAGCAAAAAAATTAGCTTATAAAATAAGAAATGAAATAAAAATAACAAATAATAAAAATATAATAACCACAGGCCCTAATTATAATAGAATAAAAAGACCGTGCATATGTATTGAAACAAAAAATATTGATACAAACGATTTAACAAAAGAAAATATGGATAAACTTGTTGAAATAATAATAAAATCAATTAAAAATAATGGAGAGGAAAATAATTAATTTTCCAAAGCTAAAAGAGCTATTTTTTCATTTAAATAATTTACAATATCCACATTTTCTTTAATATTGTAAACATTTCTAATTAACTCTTCATCAAATTCTTCAAGTAAATCATCATTTTTGGTATTCATTAATGCACATACTTCATTTATTTGTTCCTTAGATGAATTTATGAATACAGCAGTGATATTTCCTTTTTCTTTGATCCCCAATAATTTTAAAGCTTCCGATATCTGTTTTTGTGCAGATAATCTAACACATATTTCCAACCCTTTATCATTTGCAAAGTTAGTTCCTTCATCAAATGATTTTATTGCTTGTGATATAGCTTGTTTTAAATGATTACTACCACATATATAATCAGTATCCATTAATTGGATAATAGAACCTTTTTTTAAAGAAGTTATTTTATCTACTTGCTTTAAAAAGGATGATATTTTAGTTATTGTATTATCTGAATATGTATGAATCTCAATATTATATCGATTTAATAATTGTTCTTGTAAATCATCCATTGTTCATCCTCTTTTCATCAGTTAATAACTTATTTACACCTTTGAAGTATGCTTCTACACTAGCAAGAACCACATCAGGTTGAGTACTTCTAGCTGTTACAACATTATTTCCATTTTTGAGTTTTACAACCACATCAATTAAAGCATCAGGTCCACCAGTTATTGCATCTACATGGTATTCTTCTAAAGTGATATTTGCTACATCAGATATACTTTTTCTAATTGCAGCTAAAGCTGCATCTACCGGACCTACACCTACACCTGCAGTTATTATTTCACGATTATTTAAGGTTACACGTACTGAAGCTGTTGGTGTTATTGTATTTCCAGATACTGTTGTATACTCTTCAAGTACTAATGAATCTTCTGGATTTATATGTAATATATCATCAGTTATTGCTTGTAAATCTACATCAGTAACAGTTTTTCCCATGTCAGATAAAGCTTTAATTCTTTCAAATATTCTATTTAATTCATCATCAGTAACTTCCTGATTTGTTTCTTTAAGTTTTTCACTTATCATATGTTTTCCAACATGTTTTCCTAG
The DNA here is from genome assembly GCA_015062815.1 of Methanosphaera stadtmanae. Classification (GTDB taxonomy): domain Archaea; phylum Methanobacteriota; class Methanobacteria; order Methanobacteriales; family Methanobacteriaceae; genus Methanosphaera; species Methanosphaera stadtmanae_B. The sequence continues at coordinate 38,420 of SUTP01000002.1, forward strand.
CACAAACCTTCTTCGATGACCTACAATCTCTGGTTTTATTGGCTCATATGTTTCTGTTTTCTTAAGTACACCATCTGAATGTATTCCAGATTCATGTGCAAATGCATTTTGACCTACGATAGCTTTATTTGATTGTAATGTTACTCCAGATATTCTTTCCACTAATTGTGATATTTCATAGAATAATCTTGTATTTAATCCTGTTTTAACACCATATAATGATTCAATAGTCATTACCAATTCTTCTAAAGAAGCATTACCTGCCCTTTCACCTAAACCATTCACAGTTACATGAGCTTGTGAAGCACCTCCACGAATTCCTTCAAGTGTATTGGCTACTGCCAATCCAAAATCATTATGACAATGAACACTTAATGGCACATTAAAAGCTGATAATTCTTTATAAAACTTATATGATCTTTCAGGTGTTAAAATTCCTACAGTATCACATGCACATATTCTATCTGCACCTGCAGATATAGTTAAATCATATAAATGTTTTAAATCTTCTATTTTTGTTCTAGTTGCATCTTCAGTTGATAATTCTACAATTAATCCATGACTTTTAGCATACTCTGTTGCTTCAACAGCCATCTTTTCAACTTGATCACGTGTCTTACGTAATTTATATTCTATATGTAAATCAGATGATGGGATTACAAGATGGATACTATCAACATCACAATCCAATGCAGCATCAATATCTACTTTAACTGGACGAGCAAAACTACATATTTCTGCATTTAAATTATTTTCCGTAATTGTTTTAATACTCTTTTGTTCATCCTTAGATGTTATCGCAGAACCTGCCTCTATAACATTTACTCCAAGTTCATCCAATTTTAAAGCAATTTTAAGTTTTTCATCAGAAGTTATTAATACCCCTGGCGTTTGTTCTCCATCTCTTAAAGTAGTATCTAATATTCTTAAATTTTCTAACATTTATATCACCCACTTTTAATTAAGACTGTTATTATACGAGTTAAACTTTTATGCATCCTTATACTATGTTGTTGAATAATCTGTAAATCAGTTCCTTTAATTACTTCATATAAATCAATATAATGAGGACTAGCCATACAAATATAACCATTTAATTTTAAATGTTTGGAAATAGCAATTAATGCTTCATTATATAATTGTTTAGTATCATCCCCACCTAAAGTAGTGGAAATTCCATATGGTGGATCCATTGCCACAGCATCAACAATTTCATCAAATTCTAATTTTCTAACATCTTCCCACATGATATTGAAATTAGTAATACCTTCATGAGCTAAATTTAATTTAGTTCCTTCAACCATGTGCTTTTCAATATCTGAACCAATAATTGTAGTATTTCGTAATCCTGCTTCAATAAGAATACCACCCGTTCCACAAAATGGGTCAAGTACTACATCATGTTCATGAACATGTGCTAAATTAACCATACAACAAGCTAATTTAGGACTCATAGAACCTGGATGGAAATAAGGGCGTTTATGTGGTTTAGTATCAAAGAAGTGTTTTTTATCTTGTTTAATAATCAAACTACTAATCATGATTTTATTATATTTAACAGTTGATACTTCTTTATGTTCGTTAACAACCTGAACTGGATCTGTGAAGACTAATTTAATAGTGTATTCTGCATTTTCCAATGATACGGGTTGTTGTGATATATTTTTAATATAAGCTCCAATTGTTCGCTCAAGAGAATTCCTATGTACACTACCATGATTCATTTTTTTGACGCGTACTTTGAAAGAACCTTTAACATAGTCTTTCCAATCAATAGTTTCAACAACTTTTTCCAACTCATCAGGTGTTGTTTTTTTAATTGTTTGTAGTATTTCATGAGAATAAGATAAATGTGAACCTAATTCAACAATATCATCTATTCCTGCATCTACTTCTAGCTGAATTAACCCCAAATATTCTTCGATAATTTCATAATGAATATTTAATGTTTCAAGGCGTGCTATCAATTCAGCTTTTGGTAATGTTTCATTTTCTTGAGATAATATTACCGTGATTTCCATATATTTCTCAATCTCCTTATTCCTATTTTTGGTACTAATTTAAACAATAAACCTGTTTTTACTAACTGCTTCAAAAGTGGTATTTGTGTATCCATATCACCATATTCAGATATCACCTGATCAACATGATATTCTTTCAATTGTTGGAACATGTAATCAAAATCATCAGTAGTCATGTCAGTCATTATATTTTGTACATTATTTTGTGCTCTGAATTCAGAACCATATTTTTTATAATATTCTTTTTCATATTCTTTCAAATAAGAATTATCTTCTTTTTCAAATACTTTATTTGAATATGTTTTAGCTATTTCAGTACAATTAAATCCAACAATTAAACCACCACCGGTTGTTGGTTTAACTTGACTTGCACAATCACCCAACAAAATAGTATTATTATATACAATATTTTTCTTATGGTTGAATTTAGGGATGTGACCAAAATGTTTTTTAATTATTTTCGAATCTTTAGACAAATAATTAGTTAATATTTTATCTGCCTCTTTATAATTGCCATTTGTAAATAAACCTACTCTTTGAGTATTTTCGGTTACAGGTATTTTCCATAAAAATCCTGGTAAAATAGATTCATTTAATCCAACATTTAAAAAGTTTAGTTCATGATTAGTTTTTTCAACTGTATACTGGATTGCAGTGAAATATTGATCTTTCTGATTATTATTCATTTTTGCAGAGGTTGGAGAATTTGGACCTGATGCAACTGCTATGATAGATGATGATGCTGTTTCATTGGAAGTGGTTATCGTAGTATTTTTTAAATTTACATCATTCACTTTTGAATTTAATTTTACTTCAACTCCACTTTCTATTGCTCTATTTAACAAATAGTCATCATAATTAATCCTATCTAAAACATATGCTGCATCGCTATTTTTCGTTACTTTGATTGTTGTATTATTAGGTGATGAAAGATAAGCTCCTTTAATCCTATTTGATATGAATTCATGAGGTAAATTTTTTGTTTCTTCAATATGAGTTGAAACTAGTCCAGCACATTGTAAAGGTTGACCTATTTTACTTTTTTTATCATAAATTACTACATCATATCCTAATTTTGCCATTTTATAAGCATAAGTTGATCCAATGGGTCCTCCTCCAACAACAATAATATCATAATGCTTCATGAATATACCTCAGTTTTATTAGTCTTAAAAATCATGCTTAAATAAAGAACAGAATCATTTATTATATTTTTTAAAATTTTCCTGATGTTTTTTAAATACTTCCTCTTTTGTAGGTTGTTTTCTATTATAATCTTTTTTAGTATTTTTCCATTTTTCTTCATAACCTTTATGTTTAGGTTCATAATTATTATTTACATAAGATTCTTCAACATCAAAGTAATGACCATCATCATTAGCTTTGTTATTATATCCCTCTTTAGGATATTGTTGACTATGTTGTGTTCCATAAGTTTGTTGGTTCATTTCTTGAGGATGAGGATATCCCTGATTAGGTTTTTGATCTTGGTAATTCATATTAGGTGGAACTTGACTTATATAATTAGGATTAGAATGATAATTGTTATAATTTGGATTATATCCTTGTCCATTTAAACTGTTAAATATTATTTCTTCTATTTCTTTAGGTTTAGGAATAGCATATAAAACTGTTTCAGAATTATCATTAGCACCATAAATAATGATATCCCCCACATTAAAAATTCTTTCCATAATTGATTGAGAAATATCTATATCTTGAATTTTATTGTAAGACATCATAATTTTTTCCTTATTAAACCAACCTCTCTGAATCACAATACGAGAATCAGTTAACACATAAAGTGTATTATCCCATTCAAATAAATCAATTACTATTTTAGCCCCTAAAATCAAAATTAAAAATATTAAGACTAATTCAGCAATAAATGTCATATTTGGTAGTACAAAATTAAAAGAATTCATCAAACTTAACTGTATTTCATGAATAAATGTAAGTATTGGTGCAAACATGAGAATCATTAAAAATAATAAAATTATTTTTAATATAAAATTATCTACATAGAGAATCATGTTTGGTTTTGTTTCAACTAATACTCTTTCAGAATTAAATCTTTCAAAATCTGATTTATGTGTATTCTGATTATAATTATCTTTATTTGGTTTAGGCATCATGATAATGTCCCCATATGTATATGTTAGTTATATTTGTTAATGATAAATAATATAGTTTATAATAGATTCAGCATATAAAAATATTTTGCTAAACAAAATGAAAGAGTTCAGATTATGAAAACAAAATTGGATACACAAATAATTGATATTGAATCAACTCATATTCTGCTTAAAACAGATATTACAAAAAACAATCTTCATAAATTAATAATTGAACAAAGGAATATTATTAAAGATGAAATAAAAAGAAACCCTCAATTTACACTATATGAACCTATAGAGATTATTAAAGATGATGGAATTCTTGAATTAATGACTATTGCTGGAAAAATATCTGATACTGGACCTATGTCATCAGTTGCAGGAGCCATTAGTCAAATATGTTTAACATACTTGAATAATTTAGGAACTAAAAATTCCATAATAGAAAATGGGGGAGATATCGCTCTTAAAACAAATTCCAAAATAGTAATTGGATTATATGCTGGAAAAAGTCCTTTTTCAGATAATTTTGGATTAAAAATAAAAGCTAAACCGCATTCTTATGGTATCTGTACTTCTTCAGGTACTGTTGGACATTCAAAAAGTTTTGGGAGAAGTGATGCTACAATTGTATTTTCAAAAGAAGCCAGTATAGCCGATAGTCTAGCCACCAGTATAGGTAATTATGCAAATGGTAAAAATGATTCAGAAATAGTTCATAATGCAATATCTAAAGCTGAAGAATTTAAAGAATATTATGACGGCATTATTGTTATAAAAGGAGAAAATTTTGGAAAAACAGGACATATACCAAAGATAGTTGAAACTGATAAAAAATTAAGTGAATATTATGATATAGAATAATTACAAATTATCTAAACATACTTCATGTAATACTTGTGCATCCGGATTATTAGGATATTCAGCTAAAACTTTAGTAAAACATTCCATAGCTGATTCAAAATTACCTAATTCCATATATGCAACACCTTTATTGTTTAAAACTATGGGATTATCACCACCCCATTTTAAAGCTTCGTTATAACATTCAATAGCTTCACTATAACGTTGAAGGCCTAAAAGTGTATTTCCTTTACTAGCCCACGTATTAGCATCCTCATTTTCATTTAAACATAAAGCTATTGATTTATCATAAGATTCTAATGCTTCTTCACTTTTACCCAGCATATTTAGAATTGTTCCTCTTTCATTCCATACATCAGAATCAGTATCATCAATTTCTAAAATATAATCAAAGAATTCTAATGCTTTTTCAAAATCATTTAACATTTCAAAAATAATCCCCCTCCAATAAAGTACTGTAGTATTCTTAGGATTAATTTTAAATGCTTCCGTATTCATTTTTAATGCTTTTTCAGGATCTTCCCTATTCAAATATACAATTGCTATATTATTATACAAATACTCATTATTAGGTTCAAGTTTGAGTGCTTTTTTATAATATCTGATTGCATCACCAAATTGACCTAATCTTGTTAAATTGTCCCCTATTCGATTCAATAGAGAAGAATCTTCAGGATCATATTCAAGAGCTGCTTTATAACATAAAGAAGATTGATTGAATTTACCCATATTAAAAAGAATATCTGCTTTTTTAACAATCATATTCTTTTGATCAATAATAGAACCTTCCCAATCACTAACAGGCAATTTATGGAAAGAAAATACTTGGAATTTACTTTCATTAGAACAATTGTTTGGAAAAGTTTCTTTTAGATACTGTTCTATTTCTTTAGATGATTTATATCCTAAATCTTGAATTATTTTATCATTTTGGAGTAATTCTTCATAAGTTAATATATTAACTGAGGTTACTTCAGCTTCAAATATTTTTTCTCGTTCTTTAGATAAAATATTCCAGTAACAATATAATCTATCTCCAGGATATAAAGGATTTTTCCATAATTTTCGTATGGTTATATTTTTTTTACCTGTTATTAGATCAATATCTTTACTTTTTAGTAATAATATAGGCATTGTATTTACTCTTTTTTAATAATTTGATTTCCAAATTGTTTTGATTTTAAATTAATTTGAGGTACAGAAGTATCTAAACTCTTTAATATTTCAATTAATTCATCAGGATTAGGTTCTTCATAATTAGATAGTCTTGAGTCAAAAGTAATTTTGTTTCTAAATTGCTGTAATGTATATTGATTACATTTTATTTGACTAACTAACAGTTTTATATCCTCAGGCATCAATAAATTTGGAACATACGTAGTTCGACATTCTAAAAATACATCATTTTCTAATGTAATATCTATAGATTTTAATATTCGTTCTTTAACATCTTTTGGATAGACATCTGTTATTTTATAATACTCATCAAGAGGTGCTTTTATATCCATTGCAACATAATCTAATGATTTTATAATTTGTGATAATTCATTAGGATGAAGTCCATTAGTATCTAACTTGACAAGTAAATCTGCAGATTTAGCTTTTTTAATTATGTATTTTACAAAATCCAAATGTAATAATGCTTCACCACCACTTATAACAATAGCATCTATGAAATCCAAATTATTTTGAATTTCTTCATCTATTTCCAGTATATCTTCAGAACTTAATTTAGTTTCCCTTAATAGCTGTGGATTATGACAATATTTACATCTTAAATCACATCCAGGTGTAAAAACTACCAAAGCCATTTTTTTAGGATAATCTAAGGAAGAATAAGTTGGTTGTATATTCATTTTATCACATTTATTAGTAAATTATATCTATATTTTTTTAAATATTAAAACTATTTTAAATAATCAAATTTAAATAAAATTTATTTAATAATATACATAGATAAATTAAGTTTAATAATTGAATTCAAAATAAACTAATTAAACATTGATTTAATTTCAGATAAACTTGATGCTAAATATTTATATATATAATATTAAATTATTTATCATAAACAATATTTAATTCGACGTGATAACATGAGTGAAAAAACCAAAATATTTGATGGGGCTAAATTAATTGGAAATGTTGAAATGAAAGATAATGTTTCAATTTGGTATAATGCTGTTTTAAGAGGTGACATTGAACCAATAACTATTGATGAAAATTCTAATGTTCAAGATAACTGTGTTGTTCATGTGAGTAAAAATTATCCTGTTAAAATTGGTAAAAATGTATCTGTAGGTCATGGAGCTATAGTACATGGTTGTACAATAGAAGATAATGTGTTAATAGGTATGGGTGCTATCATATTAAATGGAGCCCACATAGAAAAAAATTGTTTAGTTGGCGCAGGAGCTTTAGTAACCGAAAATAAAACATTTCCTGAAGGATCATTAATCATAGGATCCCCAGCTAAAGCAATTAGACAATTAACTGAAGAAGAAATAGAAAGCATAACTGAAAATGCAACACATTATGTCGAATTATCTTTAGAACAAAAAGAATTAAGAGGGAAAAAATGGTAAAAGTACGCGATGTGATTAATGAGTTTAGTAGTTACGTTCCAGGTAAATCTAAAAAGGTAATTGCTGAAAAATATGGTGTTAAAGAAGATGAAATTATCAAATTAGGATCTAATGAAAATCCATGGGGTTCATCACCAAAAGCTAAAGAAGCAATTATTAATTCTATTGAAGAAATGAATAGATATCCTGAATCAAATCATGAATATTTGAAAGAACTAATAGCAGAATACTCTGGTGTTAAGCAAGATCAAGTCATTGTTACTGGAGATGGTGCTGATGAATTACTTGATGTGATTGCTAAAACATTAATTAATCCTGGAGATGAATTTATTGTCCATCCACCAACATATATGTATTACGAAGTAACATTTAAACAATATAATGCAAAGCCAGTTTATGCTAAATGGAATGTTGAAGAAAATAAAGTAGATATTCAATCAGTACTTGATTCAATTACAGACAAAACAAAAGTAATATTCCTTTGTACACCAAATAATCCTACTGGTGGATTAATTTCAAGAGAAGATATGTTAAAAGTAATTGAAGCCGCACCAGATGCACTAGTTGTTATAGATGAAGCATATTGGGAATTTAGTGAAGTAAATAATATAGATTTGCTAGATAAATATGATAATATATTACTTTTAAGAACCTTCTCCAAAGTACTTGGACTAGCAGGATTAAGAATTGGTTATGGACTTTCTAATCCAGAATTTCTAGAAAAAATGAATAGGATAAAACCAGTATTTAGTGTTACTGTTCCTTCACAAAAAGCAGTAGAAGCTACACTTAAAGATTCCAAATACATTAAAGAATCCATAGAAAAAGGTATTAAAGAAAGAGAATTTTTATATGAAAGTATTAATAAAATAGATAAAATCAAAATTTATCCATCAAAATCAAATTATTTATTAATGGATTTACATGAAACTGGTTTTACTGCAGCAGAACTAAGTGAAGAACTTCTAAAAAAAGGTATTATCGTTAGAGATTGTACTAGTTTCTATGGATTAGATGATTATTACATTCGCGCAAGTATTGCAACACACCCTGAAAATGAAAAATTTGTGAAAATATTAAAAGAAATTATTGAAAAATAATTTTCTAATTCTTTTTTTTAATGTCTGATTGGATTATGATATATCAACGCAGCTACAACACTAGCTTTATTTTTTACTGTGTGTGTTTGAATTATTGATTTATAATCTAAAAATTCTAATTCTCTTTTTTCAATCATATATTCTGCCATAAATCTTGCTTCTTCTTCTAATTCATCTACTGTTTTATTTATTCCCGTTAATTCTATTACACAACCCATCTCTTTTGCTCTTGCAAAAGCTAAAACTGCTGAAATTTCATCACCAGGATTATCCGAATATTGGTGAGCTAAAACACAATTAGTCATTTCTCCCGGTTTTAATTCAGGCATTGGTACAACCGTAACATCTGCTGGTAACATACTAGATACCTTAATTAGATTAACATTTCCAATTTTTGCATCAAGTAATGCATTATCAAAGGCATTTAATTTTGTTGGTCCTTCAGATGCACCTTTAGTTAACGAAATTTCCATATTACCACTCCACATAAATAAATTAATTATTATATTCTAATTTGATTATAATTAATAAAATTTACTCTGATGATTAAAGTGTGTTATTGTTACTTTAATTAAGATAAAGTATATAAGCATATTCTTATATATTTAAGTTATGGAAAATTTAAATGATCAAGAAAATAAAGAGGAACTTGAAGAATTATTTAAGATTCTTAGCAATCCTAATCGTTTAAAAATCATACACATTCTTGCTGAAAATGATAACAAAGAAGTAACAGTGAATGAAATATCCGATAAAATAAAACTAACCCAACCTGCTACTTCACAACATTTAAAAATACTTAAAAAATCAAAAATAGTGGAATGTAACAAAAAAGGAAATAATATATATTATAAAATAAATTTAGACACTATTACACGCAGAAAAGAATGTATTGATTCTTTATTCCATAAATTACTTAATACGCATTAAATTAGGAGTAGATACTGATGACTAATCCCGAAGAAGATAATCTATCATTTACCCAATCATTAAGAAAAAATGGATTCATAGAGTCTGATAATAATACAACCAACAACATAGAAAAAGTTACTGATGTATCTGATAAATTACCCATACTTATTATCCCAAATACAATATTATTACCTCACACAACTATGAATGTTCATGTTGATAAAAAACATACAGAGAATATACTTGAAGCTATAACCGATGACCAACATGGAATCATATTAACACCCAAACAAATACCTCACGAAGGTCAAATTGAATTCTATGATATAGGTACCATATTAGAAATTAAAAGTTTAACTGAAGAAGAAAATGACTATCTGATGGAAATAAACGTTAAAGACAAAGTACATGTTGATAAAATAGTTGAAAAAGATGAAGTCCTCTATGGTTCTTATAAAATTATAAAAGAAAACAACACCATAACACCCGAAGAAGCAAAAGAAATAAGTAAAAATATAAATGATGCTGTTATTGCAATGTCCAATCTTATACCAAATTCAGAACAATATACACAGCAAATCATAAGTAAAATTGACATTCAAGAAAAAATTGCTGAAATATTCCCATACATAAGAGTTACTCTTAATAGAAAACAAGGATTACTCGAAATGGATTCAATTAAACTTCGAGCATTAGAAGTAACTAATTTACTACTTGAACAAAAAGATGCCATGTTTATCCAAATGGAAATAGCAAAAAAACTTAACAAAAACATGAATGAAGCACATAAACAAGGCCTTCTTAGAGAACAAATGAAAATGATTCAAGAAGAACTTAATATGACCGAAGATGGACCTTCCTCAAAAACATACCGCGAAAGAATAGAAGAAGCAAAACTACCTCCCGAAGTAGAAAAAGCAGCATATGAAGAATTAAATAAACTAGAAAGACAAGGACAAAACAATGCTGAAGAAAACATAATAAGAAATTATTTAGATACAATCCTCCAACTTCCATGGCATAAAGAAGAAAAAAAAGATATTGACATCATACAAGCAAAAAAACAATTGGATGATGATCATTATGGACTTAAAAAAGTAAAAGAAAGAATTATACAACATTTAACTGTCCTTAAAATGAAAAATGAAAAACAAGGCTCAATACTTTTATTTGTAGGTCCACCAGGTACTGGAAAAACAAGTCTTGGACGAAGTATAGCAACATCTTTAGATAGACCTTACATAAGAATAAGTTTAGGTGGTGTAAAAGATGAATCAGAAATAAGAGGACATAGAAGAACCTATCTTGGTGCTCTTCCAGGACGTATAATTAATGGAATGAAAAAAGCTGGACAAACAAACCCAGTATTTGTACTTGACGAAATAGACAAATTAACAGCTTCAATCAATGGTAACCCTACAAGTGCATTACTCGAAGTACTAGATCCTGAACAGAATGATAGTTTTGAAGATCACTACTTAGATTTACCCTATGACTTATCCGATGTTTTCTTTATAGGAACCGCCAATTCACTTGCAGACATACCCGGACCATTAAGAGACAGACTTGAAATAATCGAACTAGATAGTTATACAAAACAAGAAAAAATGCACATCGCACAAGAACATTTAATGGACGAAGTTCTAGAAGAACATGGTTTAACTAGTGATGATTTAATTATAAAAACTGATGCAATTGAAACTATAATTCAAAAATATACTCGTGAAGCTGGTGTAAGAGAACTTAAAAGACAATTAGCTGCAATAGCACGTAAAACAACTGAAAAAATAATAGTAGAAAATATTGAAAGACCATATGTTGTTGATGAAACCATGCTTCATGATATTTTAGGTCATGAAAAAACTCATTATGATTTAGTTCCAAGAGCTAATCCCGCAGGAGTAGTTACTGGCCTCGCATGGACACCTGTAGGAGGAGATATATTATTCATTGAATCAATTATGATGCCTGGTGAAGGTAAGTTAAAACTTACAGGTCAACTAGGAGATGTGATGAAAGAATCTGCAGAAATAGCTCAGAGTCTTGTGAAATCAAGACTAGCACTAGCTCTTAAAAATACTGAATTTGAAAATATGGACATTCATTTACATGTACCTGAAGGAGCAATACCAAAAGATGGTCCTTCAGCAGGAGTAACTATACTCACAACTATTGCATCATTAATTACCAATACTCCCGTAGATCCAACTTTAGCAATGACTGGTGAAATATCTCTTAGAGGAAAAGTTTTACCTGTCGGAGGTATAAAAGAAAAAGTTATTGCAGCACACAGATCTGGAATTAAAACTGTTCTACTTCCTGAAAAAAATATGAAGGACTTAGAAGATGTTCCAGAAGAAGTTAAAAAAGATGTTGAATTCAAATCTATGCAAACCATTGAAGATGTTTTAGAAGAAGCTTTAGGACTTAAATTACCCAAACCAGAACAATTAAATATCAATATAAATGATATCAACATATTAAATTCTTAATTTATTTAAAACCTGCTATACTAGCAGGTTCATCTATTTTTTTAAATACATTACAATAAAAAAAACTTCTTAATTAAATAATCATTTTAAAAGCAACTTAATTTCCGTATATAAATAGTATTAAAAATAAATATATCTTTAATAGATACATGAAGTGTAATAATGAATACTGATGAGATAGAATATTGGTTAAATTTGTCAAATAAATTAGCAATTAATGTCGAAAATGCTATAAATAAATCAAGAGACGACCCTTTAAATAACAATGTCACTAAAATAGGTGCTGATGGAACACCTACTCATAAAATTGATGAATATGCTGAAGATGCAGCTATAAAAACTCTTAAAAATAGTAAAAAATCAGTTATACTTATTAGTGAAGAAATTGGAACCATAACAATTGGTGAAGATAATGCTAAATTTTTAATGGTTTTAGACCCTCTTGATGGAACAAGTAATGCTATGAAGAATCTTCCATGTTATGGTATTTCAATTGCCATAGCTGAAATTAAAAATGGAGAACCAATAGAAAGTATTACATTAAATGACGTTGAAATAGGCTATGTAAAAAATTTTGCTAATGGCGATGTATATACTGCAGTTAAAGGAAAAGGAGCAAAAAAGAATAATAAAATTATGTCTAAAATTTCTAATATTACAAAAATAAATGAGTCAACACTTTGTACTTATATTTACAGAACTAAAAATCAAAAAGTCAAAGAATTGTGCTCATCAGTCCGAAGAATGAGAATATTAGGTTCTATTGCTATTGAATTATGTTATGTTGCTGAAGGAACTTACGATATCTTTCTAGATGAAGGCAAAATTATTAGAATATTTGATATTGCAGCAGGACAATTAATATTAAAAGAAAACAAGGGTGTTATAACTGACCGTTATTCCGAAAAATTAGTGAATAATTTAACATTAACTGAAAAAACATCACTTGTTGCATGTGCTAATAAAAAATTACATGAAAATGTTATAAAATTATTAAATTAAATGTGGGATATTCATGAAAATAGGAATAGTATCACGTACAGACAGAGAAGATGCATTGGAATTAGTAACACATGTAGTAGAATATTTAATCGATAATAAAATAGAATTAGAAATAGACACAAATATTATTGAAAAACTACCTGATTATTCAGAATACTCTAAAAACATAGAAAATATGACTTCAGATATAGTAATTGTAATGGGTGGTGATGGCACCATACTTAATGCACAACATTATTTATCTAGAAAAAAAATTCCTGTATTAAGTATAAATATGGGAACCGTTGGTTTTTTAACTGAAGTAGATCCTGAAGATGTATTTGAATGTTTGGATAAATTATTAAGTTATGATTTTTTCATAGAAGAACGTATGCAATTAGATGTATTGTGTGATGGTGAATGGACAACCGTATTAAACGAATTAGTTCTAATGACAAATCAACCAGCAAAAATGTTAAATTTAAAAATTTTTGTAGATGATGAACTTGTTGATATCATTCGTGCAGATGGTTTAATTGTATCCACACCAAGTGGATCTACAGCATATTCAATGTCCGCTGGAGGTCCTATAGTAGATCCCCGCGTAGATGCATCTGTAATTGTACCAATATGCCCATTTAAATTAAATGCCAGACCAAAAATTGTTCCTGGAAATAGTACAATTAAAATTAAATTCCTTAAAGAAGGTAAAAAAGCTGTAGCTGTTCTTGATGGAGTTACAAATAAAGTATATAACTACTTAGAAGAAATTCAACTTAAAAAATCAGATTATCCTGCACATTTTGTTAGATTCAAAAAGAATTTCTATGCTAGTGTAAACAAAAAACTTAACGTAGGATAATTCTTGTTTTTCTTTTTCCAAATTATTTTTTCAGGTTAAAACATGACAAAAAATATTATTATTTCTGATGCAAATCATGGTGGATTAACATTACTCCATGAATATTCAAAGTACACAAATAACAACTTATTTTTTTATGATGTTTATAATAAACTTACTAATGAAGAAAAAAAAGATATTAATAAAAAATATAATGTTACATTTCTATCATTAGATTATATAAAAGAAAATAGAGACAAATTTACAATTATCAGCCCTATTCATATGAAACCTGTTTTTGAAAGTGATTACACCCATCATGAATTTACTTCATATTTAATTAATAAACATAGGACTAGATATAATTGGAACTTTAAAATTATTGAAGTGACCGGTGTTAAAGGAAAAACTACTACTGTATCTATGATTAAAGATGTTCTTAAAAATAAGAATTTACTTGTTCTTAATAGTAATAACTTAAGTTATATTTCAAATGGAAAAACTAAAACATTGATAAAACATTTAAGTATAACACCAGCCAGCATTATAACTGCACTTAATAAGGCAAACAATGAAAAAATACTAGATAAAATTGATTATTGTATATTTGAAGTTTCATTAGGTGTTACTCCCAATGCAGATATAGGTATTCTAACAAATATTTTAGAAAATTATTCTATTGCAGATAAAACTAAAAATGCCCATATTGCAAAAAAAACAGTATTCCAGTCAAAAAAAATAATTTGTGATAAAATAGCTTATGATACTTATTATTCAGATGTTAAAAAAGATATAATCACCATAAGTTTAAATGATCAAAAAGCTGATGTTTATTTAGAAAAAATTCAATATAATCTAGAAAAAACTAGATTTACTGTGAATTATTATGGAAATAAATTAAATTTCTCCTGTTTTGGATTAAGTGATTTTTATATCAATAATTTAATGTTTGCTATAACTGTTGGTTTATTGATAAATGATTCAAATGAAACATCCCATAATTTAAAAAATATTAAACCTATTAATGGCAGAGGATCATATAAATACAAATCCAATAAGTTAATCATTGAAGACATAAATCCCGGACTTAATACTACAGCCATAAAAGAATGTATCTCTAACATAAAACGTTATTCAAATAATTATATATTAATCATTGGCGGAGATTATGGAATCACTTGTGAAGAAATTGATGAAAAAATATTAATAGAGTTCATAAAAACATTGAACGAAGATATTATCTTTTCAGGAGCTGTTGGACACAATCTTTACAAACAAGTAGATAATAAAAACTATGAATATATCCATGATATAAATAAGGCTCTTAATTATTGTTTAAATAAAAATGTGGAAATTATAGAAATATTATATAGAAGTGAATATAATCAGGAAATAAACCTTTATAATAAATAATTCCAAAAATAATTGATTTGAGAAATTACATGAAGTTATGAAGTAAAATAATTAACCACTGTTTAAAATATTAATGGCATAATAAAACTTTATTAGATATTATAAATATATAATAATAAAGAGTATGAAAATAATTTAATAATATATTCAAGTAATAGAAATTATTGTAGTATCAAATTAATCAAAATGAGAGTTAAGGGAGGTATGTTTATTGATAGTTGGTACAAGAGGCAGTAAACTTGCTACGACTCAAACTCAAACTGTTGTGAATGAATTAGAAGAGATAATTGGTGAAAAAATAGAAACCAAAATTATTAAAACAACAGGGGACAAAATTACAAATTCACAATTATACAATATGGATACAAAAGGTATTTTCACAAAAGAGTTAGATGAAGCTCTTATTGATGGAAGTGTAGATTTTACTGTCCATAGTTTTAAGGATTTACCCAGTGAACTAAACGACCAACTCATTATAACTGCAATTCCTAAACGTGAAGCTATTAATGAAGTATTAATATCTAATTACACCTGGGCTGAATTACCCCAAAACGCTACAATAGGTACTAGCAGTATTAGACGAGAAGCATTCTGTAAATTTCATGGAAAAAATCTTCAACCTAAACCTTTAAGGGGCAATGTAGAAACCCGTATTCGTAAAGTTGAAGAAGGTGAATATGATGCTACAATCATGGCTTTAGCTGGAATTAAAAGATTAGGTCTAGAAGAACATGTTCAAGAAATATTCGATGAAAATTATATTGTACCACCAGCAGGCCAAGGAGCACTAGCTATTATGACACATAAAGATTCAGAATACAATGATGTGATAAGCAAATTAAATCATGAAGATTCACGAACTGAAGCATTATGTGAAAAAGCATTACTTGAAGGATTAGGTGTTGGATGTCAATGGCCTGTAGGAATAATTTCAAAAGTTAACGGTAACAAAATCAGCATTTCATGTAAATTATTATCTCCTGAAGGTAAATTATTAGCTGAGATTAATGAAACAACATCTATTGAAAAATCTATTGATACTGCAAGAGCAATAGGAGAAAAATTAAAAGGAGCTACTTTATGAAACAAACAAATGTGGGTGTTATTGGAGTAGGTTCAATGGGTTACAACCATGTACGTATCTATTCAGAATTAGAAAATGCTAATTTAGTTGCTATATCAGATATGGTAAGAGGTACCCTTGATAACGTCTCCAAAGAATTTAATACAGTAGGTTATGTTGATTATGACAACATTCTAAATATGGATGATGTCGAACTAGTAAATATTTGTGTGCCAACAGTATTTCATCACGAAGTTGTGATGCGAGCATTAAAAGCTGGAAAAAATGTTCTAGTTGAAAAACCAATTGCCTCAGATTTATGTGATGCAAGAGAAATGATAAATACTGCTAAAGATGAAGGAGTATTACTTGCAACAGGACATGTTGAACGATTCAATCCAGCAGTACAGGCAGCAAAAAGATTACTTGAAGACAATATTATTGGTGATGTTGTAACTGCTGATGCTAAAAGGTTAGGTCCATATCCACCTAGAATAAGAGATGTGGGAGTAGCAACAGACCTCGCAATACATGATATAGATATATTTAATTATTTATTTGGCGGTAAAGCAGAAGTAGTCTTCGCTAATATGAGCAGTAATCATAGAAACTGTGAATTCGAAGATCATGCAGAAATTATCACAAAATATGATAATGATGTTTTAACCATTCTCGAAACAAATTGGTTAACCCCTTATAAAAAACGTCAACTCAATATTACTGGTGTGGATGGTATAATTACTGTAGACTACGGAGAACAAACTGTAACATTATACCAAGAAAACAATAAAGTAGAAAAAATTAAAGTAGAAAATAAAGAACCTCTCAAAGAAGAATTACGTTCATTTATAAATGCTGTTCAAAATAAAACCCAACCAGAAGTAACTGGTCAAGATGGATATGAAGCATTGAAAATTGTAGAAGCAGCAAAAAAATCTTCAAAAGATAAGAATTTAGTATATTTAAATTAAAGTGATTAAAATGAATTCCCAACTAATTGAAAAAGCAACAGAATTAAGAAATAAAGGATTAACGACTGGTGAAATAGCAGATGAATTAAATATTTCAAAAGATACAACACAATGGTTAATCATGCAAATGACTTCTGTTAAAGCAAAATCTAAATCCAAACCAGATGATTTTGCAATTAATTGGAAAACTATTGGTGCTAGTTCTGCAAGAATTAAATTTATCTCCGAAGCATTAGTTGATTTAACTTTAGAATATGATGTAGATGCTATTGTAGGCATTAGTGTTAGTGGAATTCCTTTTGCAACTATAATGGCAGATATATTAGGTTCAGAACTATCAGTATTCCATCCAATCAAACACATGAAAAACGAATCAGCTGAAAATGGTACACTAAGTAATAATTTTACCAACATAAAAAATAAAAACGTTGTCATAGTTGATGATGTTATAACAAGTGGACGTACAATTAGTGATGCAATAGAAACCTGTAAAAATCATGGTGCTAACCCCGTTAGCGTAACAGTACTTGTAGATAAAAAAGGAATTAAAGAAGTAAATGATGTTCCTATTCAGTCACTTATTAAAATTAATAAAGTAGGATAATAACCCCCACAATTACACTTTTTTTAAAAAATAATATTAAATCTTTAAAAAATTATATATCTAATGTAATTTATAATATATATTATATATGAAATAGTAGTTAATAAAAAGAATACTAATCTTAAGCTAATAACTTACCATAAGTATAAATAATTAATTTAAAACAACAAGGAGAATTTTGGAGGAAATATAATTTGAAAAAAACTAATAACAATAATAAAAAAGGTAAAAACAACACCAATAATACTCAACCAACAGAGAACATACGTGTAAGATCACCTAGAAAAGGAGAAATACCTGGAATTGTAGAACAAATTTTAGGACATGGAAAACTAAAAGTTAGATGCAATGATAAAAATATAAGATTATGCCGAATTCCAGGTAAAATGAAAAAACGAATATGGATTCGTGAAGGTGATGTGGTTTTAGTAAAACCATGGGATTTCCAAAGTAATGAAAAAGCAGATGTCATATGGAGATATACACGTACTGAAGCAAATTACCTTGAAAGAAGAGGTTTTCTTAAAATATAAAATCCAATAATTACATATATAATAGTAGCAAAAGGGGAATTACATGAACCTATTAGAGAAAAGTGAACCAATATTCATTTTTGTAGCTATTATATTTGGTTTATTATTTAAGGATGTTGACATTCTAACTAACATAAGCCCCCATCTAATAAATATTTTTTTAGCTTTAATGCTTTTTGCTATTTTTTTAGATGTTCCACTAAAAGAGATTAAAGATAGTTTTAAAAATACTAAATTTACTACTACGAGTTTAGTAATCAATTTTATATGGACACCACTTTTTGGATACTTTTTAGGAGATTTATTTTTAAATAGCAATATTAATTTATTCATAGGGTTCTTCATGTTAATTTTAACACCCTGTACTGATTGGTACTTATTATTTACAAAAATGGCTAAAGGAAATGTTCCTTTAAGTTTATCCATATTACCACTTAATCTAATATTGCAGTTAATATTATTACCAGCATATTTGTTATTATTCTTCTCTAGCTCAAACACTATTCAACTGGTTGATTTGATGGATAGTTTAATAACATTAGTAATTATTCCATTTATTACAGCACAGATAATTAAGTATATTATAAAAAATAAAAATGCAAAAAAAAAGATTATTTCTTTCTTTTCAAGTAGTCAAATAATATTTTTATGTATAGCTATATTTGGACTATTTAATACTGAAGCAAGTAGTTTATTTGAAAATTTAAATGCAATAGGATTCATATTAGTTCCTTTAATATTGTTTTTCACAATAAATTTTATATTAGATTATTTAGTTTCAAAAAAATTAGAATTTAATTATGATAATTATGTTAGTTTAACATTGACAACACTTGCCCGTAATTCACCACTTGCTTTAGCAATTGCTATCCAATCATTTCCTAACAACCATTTGATCGCAATAGCACTAGTAATTGGACCTTTAATAGAATTACCTATATTGTATATTGTATCAAGAGTTTTATTAAATATAAAGAAAATATATTAATGTGATTAAAATGAACAAACACTATGATAATGCTGATAATCAAATGCGTAAACTTGAAGAAACTAAAAGAATTAAAAGTGTAGAAGACAAACAAGTTGCAAGTGAAGTATTTGATGATAAAACATTACAATCTTTATATAAACTTGCTAAACAAGGATATATTAATAGTTTAAATGGAGTTATTAGTACAGGAAAGGAAGCTAATGTTTTTTTAGGAATTGATGATGATGGTGAAAATGTTGCTGTGAAAATTTATCGTATAGTTACTCTAGATTTTCGTAAAATTAAAGAATACATCGCTGGAGACCCTAGGTTTAAAAGTTTAGGAACAAATAAAAGACAATTAATATCTGCATGGACTCAAAAAGAATTTAAAAACCTTAGTAGATTATATAATATAGGAGCTAATGTTCCTGAACCATATACTACTCAAGATAATATTTTAGTAATGGAATATTTAGAATGCTCTGAAGAGGATTCAAGTGCAGCAACACCTCTCCATAAAGCAAGACTCAATAATCCTGAAAAAGTATTTGAGGAAATTATTAATTTCATGGATATAAGTTATAATCAAGCAAATCTTGTTCACGGAGATTTATCAAGATATAATATACTTATGTCATGTGGACATCCGTATGTTATTGATTTATCACAGGCAACACTTACAAGCCACCCTTTAAGCAGAGAATTATTAGAACGTGATATTAACAATATTGTTTATGATAGCAAAAAGTTTAATGTGAATTTAAATTTTGACTACATCAAAGAGAGAATTATTAAAGAATAAAATTTATTTAATTGACTACAAAAAACATGTCCTTATTTTATATAATAAATAAAATACCAATAGTAATACCTATTCAAATAAATAGTTAAATGTTGAAACCATTTCTTAAATAAATGAATAATAATTATTAAATACTATGTTTAAAAAAGATAATAGTAAGAACAATAATAAAAAATATTTAACACCAACAAATTAATCTTATGCATACTATTTATTAAGATTAAATAAATTAAAAGTTATATCTCTTATTTATCATATTAATAGTTCAAATTCAATCCAATTAAAGAACAAATATTACTTAAATAAGAATTAATAAAAAATTAGGAGCTTTATTATGGATAATGTAGAATATCTAAAAATACCAAAAGATAGAGTAGGAGTAGCCATAGGTAAAAATGGGAAAATAAAACACCAATTAGAAATCATTACAAGAACTGAATTAAAAATAGATAGTGAGACAGGTAATATATCTATAAGCTCAACTGATGAAACCGAAGATCCATTAGCAATTTGGAAAGCAAGATACATGTTAAAAGCTATTGGAAGAGGTTTTAATCCAGATATTGCATTAACTCTTGATAATGATGATTTAATATTAGAAATTATCAACTTACAAGATTATGTTGGAAAATCTAAAAAAGCTTTAGTCAGACAAAAAGGAAGAATTATAGGTAAAGGTGGAAGAACCAGACAAATTATTCATGATATGCTTGATATTGAAATAAGTATTTATGGTAAAACTGTCTCTTTAATTGGAAAAATGGAAAATATCCAAATGGCTAGAGAAGCTATTGAAATGATACTTGATGGGTCTAGACAAAAAACAGTTTATGCCTACCTTGAACAGATGCAGGATAAACTCAAAAGAGAAGAATTTGATGAAATGGTTCATGGTAAACCAGACATGAAAAAATTCTTAAGGGAAGATTTAGATACTGATGAAGACTTTATTGATGCAGAAGAAGATTATAATCAAGAAGCTATTGATAAAGAAGAATCAGAAGAAGAAAAAGAAGATATGGCTTTAGAAGTTGAAACAATATAATATCAACCACTTTAACCTCCTTTTTAATACATATCTAATTTTACAATTATAATAATTAAAATTTAAATGATAGTAATATACTTATTCAAATATTATATTCAAAATAGAGTACTTATCAGGACCCCCCTTAACTTTACAAAAAAAATTCTTATAGGGTATATAGAATGTTTTATATTATATGTTTTACATACAATATAGTATGAAATAAAACTGTGTTTTTTACTATGTCATGTATATGAATTATAAAAAAATACTTAAATTAAACTATAATTACCTTATGCTTAATGATAAAATTAAGAAAAAACTAGTTTTAAAAACTATTAATTAATACTAAAGAAAACTAAAAGTAATAAGGATTATACATTATTTAAACAGTAGAATAATTGGAGGTATGAAACATTGGAACGTGATACATCAGAACTATTTGAAGAATTTAAAGAATTAACAGCATCAGAATTTTTCAGACGTAATAAACAAATGTTAGGTTTTTCTGGAAAAATAAGATCATTAACAATCGTATTTCACGAACTTATAACAAACAGTCTTGATGCATGTGAAGAAGCAGGAATATTACCTGAAATAACCATTGAATTAAAAAAATTAGGTAAAGAACATTATTTACTTAAACACGCAGATAATGGACCAGGTATTCCTGAAAATTATATAACAAAAGTATATTGTCAAATGTTTGCAGGAAGTAAATTTAGAAATATTCAATCAAGAGGACAACAAGGTCTTGGATGTAGTGGATGTGTACTTCTTTCACAGATGACAACAGGACAACCAGTAAAAGTTAGATCAAGATATAAAGACGGCGAAACATTGAAAGGAGTTGAAATGACTCTAAAATTAGATGTTAAAAATAACACAGGTATAATACTAAATAAAAAAGAATTTGAAACTGATAGAACTGGTTCAGGTATAGAAATTGAATTTAAAGATGTATCTTATTCCATGAGTGAACAAGGTGCATATGAATATATCAGAAGAACTGTTATAGGAAATCCTCATGCTAAAATTATATTTAAAGATCCTACAGGAAACAAATACACATTTGAAAGAGCAACTGACCAAATACCACCTCTTCCAAAAGAAGTATTACCACATCCAAAAGGAGTTACAGCAGACGACATAATAAATTTATGTAGAACCTCCAATAAAAAAAGATTCAAAAATTTATTAATGGATTCATTATCACGTGTTTCATCATCCAAAGTACAAGAAGTAGAAGATGCTACTGGTATTGACATGAAAAAAAGACCAAAAAGCATAACTTGGAAAGAAGCAGAAGCTGTTGTTAAACAGTTTGATCAAATGAAATTTATGGCTCCCCCAACAAATGGATTAAAACCAATTGGAGATGAACAAATAGAAAAAGGTATTAATGAAATATTGTTACCTGAATTTTCAACTGCAATTACACGTAAACCTCAAGCATACCGTGGAGGAGTATCATTTATTATTGAAGCCGGAATCGCTTACGGTGGAAATGCAGGTAGACTCGTTGGAAATCAGAGAAAAGCAGAAATAATGAGATTTGCTAATCGTGTACCTTTAACATTTGATCAAGGTAGTTGTGCAATAACAGAAGCTCTTAAAAGTATTGATTGGAGACGATACGGTGTTAGAGATTTAGATAATGCTCCAATATCAGTATTTGTAAATATTATTTCAACAAACGTTCCTTATCTTTCAACAGGAAAACAAAGTGTAGCTCCAGAACCAGAAATTGTTAAAGAAATTAGACAAGCTACTATGAAAATAGCACGTAGATTAGAAAAATACATTAGAACCAAACGAGCAGCTAAAAATGAGGAAATGAGGGCAAAAATATTTGAAGATTTAGTTCCAGTAGTAATAAAACAATCCGCAATTTTAGCTGAAAAAGATGTTCCCGAATATGATAAAATCATGGATGAAGTTACACACAAAGCTAAAATTATGGATATGAAAAATCGTCTTAAACAACCAGAAATTGAACCTATGCAAGTTAAAATGGAACAAGCAAACAGATTCAAAGCAGAACCTATTCGTAACGATGAAGAAGAAGTTGATGAAGAATAATTTTTAAGAGGATACAAAATGATAGATAGAAAACAATTAGCATTAAATAAACTTCGAGGTCTTGGAGACGAAGTACTTGAACCATTACTCCAAGAAGAAGTTCCTAACATTAAAATTCCATCAAGAGGAACTGGAAATATTATTTATAACGAAGACAAAAGATATTTTGAACTTGGTGAACGTAAAGGAACAAGATCCCTAGGTAATGTAAAACAAATTAAAAAAATGGCACAGATGATGTGTGTAGGTAATTTCTGTAAAGAATTAGTTAACATCCAAAAAACAGCTACTATGAGGGAAATGTATTATGTATCTGAAGGATGGGATGTTGGATTTGATAACCAGCAGGAATCAAACAACATTACTGAAGATATTGAAGTAACATTAGGTATTTCACGAGAAGATTTAGGTCTTCTTCCAGAAGAAGATGGTGCAGCAGTATATGGAGATATAACTCTCCGTGATGAAGATGTTGAATTCAATGCACTTAGACTTGGAAAATCAGGATACACCATACCACCTACAGTAGATGATGTTGAAATTGTAGGCCATGATGTAGATAGAATTATATGTGTGGAAACAATGGGGTTATACCACCGATTAGTACAAGAACATGCTTATGAAAAATTCAATACATTAATTGTAGGATTAAAAGGACAAGCGGCACGTGCAACACGTAGATTTATCAGACGTGCTAGTGATGAATTAAAAGTTCCAGTATACATTTGTAACGATGGAGACCCATGGGGATTTCACATCGCCATGGTAATTATCTCTGGAAGTGCTAAATTAGCTCATGTAAATCATGATTTAGCAACACCTGATGCAAAATTCCTTGGTGTGACTGCATCTGATATTATTAATTATGATCTTCCTACTGATAAATTAAAAGATATAGATGTTTCACGTCTAAAAGAATTATCTGGAGACCCAAGATACCGAGGAAAATTCTGGCAAACAGAAATTAAGAAAATGCTTAAACTTGGTAAAAAAGCAGAACAGCAATCTTTCTCCAAATATGGTTTAGAATATATTGTAGATACTTATCTCCCTAATAAAATAAATGCTATTGAAGGAGAAAATACATTATAATATTTAAGGATTTGGTAACATAAATATTAAAAACATATTTAGTGGTAAATGTATATTACTAGGAGTTCTATTAATTATAATTTGTTCGATTATAGCTGGAGATTCTGGTAGTATTTTACCTTATTTATTTTTTATAGGAATATTAATAGGTATCATAAAAAATGAAACTAAAACTCAAGCTCTATTATCTACTTTAATTACAGTAATCATAGGCTCATTAATATCAACTATAATCTCCATAATCATATCATATTATGATGATGGTGGTTTATATACCATTTTTTTAATACAGTCAGTACAAATAATGATAATATTTTACGTTTTCATTACATTAGTGGGCGGAGCTTTAGGTTATTATATAGCTGAAGAACTTAAAATAAAAAACAATGGATGAAGGTGAAAAATATGGATTTAAATAAAATTACCAAAGGAAAATCTATACCATTAGGAATTATCATAATAATAATCACTTACTTAATTAGTGGATTAAGTACAAGTGTAGCACCATTTATATTATTTACAGGAATACTTATTGGATTAATGAATAGTGATGATATTAAAGAAGCAGCAGTTGCAAGTTTTTTAGCCTCTTTAATAGCATCAGTAATTGTTATTATAATTTCATTAAGTATTATGACCATGTCTTATGGTATGGCATATGTAGCATACTTTGCTAGTCCTTATATACTCTATGGCATTATGTACGTTATTGCTGGAGTAATTGGTGGAATAATTGGATATTACATTAGTAATGAAATTAATTTATATGATTAATTTCATTTTTTATTTTAAAAAACGACTCTCCCCACCCATTCATAAAACTAATTTTATAATTTTTTTAATGAAAAACAATTCTTATTATCAAATCTTAAATAACTATAAATAAATTTATTAGCTTATATAATATTATAAATTAAGGATTAAATGTTTTAAATAAAGTCCTTATAAAAACCTAAAAAATCATCAGATTAGTTTAAAGGTGTAATTATGAAGAATATTGGAATTAATGGATATGGAACCATAGGTAAAAGAGTAGCAGATGCAGTATCATGTCAAGATGATATGAAAATCGTCGGAGTTACTAAAAGATCACCTGATTTTGAAGCAATGACTGCTGTAGAAAAAGGATATGACTTATATATTAGTGCCCCAGAAAGAGAAAGCCAATTTGAAGAAGCCGGTATTAAAGTAACAGGAACTGCTGACGAATTATTTGAAAAATTAGATGTCGTTGTAGATTGTACACCTGGAGGTATAGGTGCTAAAAATAAAACTGATATCTATGAAAAAATTGGATTAAAAGCTATTTTTGAAGGTGGAGAAGACCATGATGCTATTGGTTGCTCATTCAATGCAGAAAGTAACTATGAAGAAAACTTAGGTAAAGATTATACTCGTGTAGTATCATGTAACACCACTGGTTTATGTCGTACTCTTAAACCTATCTATGACCTTGCAGGCATAAAAAAAGTTAGAGCTGTAATGGTAAGACGTGGAGCAGACCCTGGTGAAGTCAAAAAAGGACCTATAAATGGTATAGTACCTTCAACTGAAGTTCCATCACACCACGGACCTGATGTACAAACAATTATCAAAGATATAAATGTTATCTCCATGGCCGAACTTGTACCGACAACACTTATGCATATGCATAATGTAATGGTTGAACTTGAAAATAACATAAGTACAGATGATGTGCTTGATGCATTTGAAAATGCATACAGAGTTATAAAAATTAAAAAAAGTCTTGGAATTGATTCAACTGCAGCAATTATGGAATATGCAAAAGAACTTGATCGTTCAAGAGGAAATATGTACGAAATACCCGTTTGGGAAGAATCAGTTAATGTACAAGATGGAGAATTATATTATATGCAAGCAGTTCACCAAGAATCTGATGTTGTACCAGAAAATGTGGATGCAATCAGAGCACTGCTTGAATTAGAAGAAGATTATGAAAAATCTATTCTTAAAACTAATAAAGCTATGGGTATAATATAAATTCCCAATATTCTCCTCCCTTTTACTTGACTATTTCTTCCATTTTTTAATACACACAATAATACACGGATTATATATTAAATATTTTATTTTTAATTTTTAAAAAATAAAATAGTTATAGTATGAATTAGAAAAATAGTAAATATTTATCAATCAATAATTTACAAATCATTATAATTAATTACAAGAAAATAAATTAAGGTGATAAAATGTATTCACAAAGAGTAAAACTATCTGGTCATATCATTGATTCGTTCACCTTACCAAGAACACTTGATGAAATAATGGATCAGGGTGGTGACCTCGAGTTTGAAGAGATGAAAGTTGGAAAACATAAAACAGACCCAAGTAGTGCGATAATACGTATAACTACTGAAGATGAAATTACATTAAATAGAATTTTAGATAATATTCAAGAATATGGTGCAAACATACTTGATGAAGAAGAAGTTGTATTAAAAGAGTCTCAAAAAGATAAAACAGTTCCAGAAAATTTTTATTCAACAACCAACTATGACACTAGCATCAAATTTGATGGAGAATGGATACCTATAGAAAATATTGAAATGGATTGTGTTCTAACAGTGGACACTGAAAACAAAAAAGCTATGTGTAAACCTTTAAATAATATTAAAAAAGGTGAAAAAATAGTAGTAGGTGGCCAAGGTGTTAAAGTTCGTCCACTCGAGAGAGTTAGAGGAAAAAATATTTTTGAATTTATGAACAGCGAAGCTTCATCAGAAAAACCTACACAAAGTATAATACATAAAGTAGCTACTCAAATGTTGGAAACTAAAGCAAAAGGTGGAAAAGTTTTAGTTGTTGGTGGACCTGCTGTAATTCATACAGGTTGTTCAGAAGTTCTTGCTTCTTTAATCAGAGAAGGATATGTGAATAAATTATATGCTGGAAATGCACTTGCTACACATGATATTGAAAATGCACTATTAGGAACATCACTTGGAGTAAACATGGATGATGGTTCACTTGTAGTAAGTGGACATAAACACCATCTTATGGCAATTAACACAATAAATAAAGCAGGAAGTATAAAAGATGCTGTAGAACAAGGTGTTTTAACAAAAGGTATAATGTATGAATGTGTCAAAAATGAGGTACCTTACGTTCTTGCCGGAAGTATTAGGGATGATGGACCACTTCCTGATGTAATTACAGATTCACAAATCGCCCAACAAAAAATGAGGGAAGGCTTGGAAGATGTGGATATGGTTATTATGATTGCAACATTACTTCACAGTGTTGCTACCGGTAACCTTATGCCTGCAAGAATTAAAAGTGTATGTGTAGATATGAGCCCAGCATCAGTTACAAAACTTTCAGACCGTGGAAGTGCACAAGTAATTAGTATTGTAACAGATATTGGATCATTTTTACCTATGCTTAGAGAAGAACTAGCAAGATTAGAAGAATAATCTTTTAATCTTTTACAATTTTTAGGAAATAAAATATGGATATAATAACTTTTTTAATGTTAATTATAGGATTTGTATTTTTAATCAAAGGAGCAGACTTTTTTGTAGAAGGAGCAAGCGATTTAGCTAAAAAATTAAAAATACCTTCAATGATTATCGGTTTAACTATTGTAGCCTTTGGTACAAGTATTCCAGAATTAACTGTATCAGTGACTTCTGCATTAACTCATAGTAATGCTATAGCTGTAAGTAATGTTGTAGGAAGTAATATTTTTAATATGCTTGCAGTAATAGGTATAACTGCTATTCTTTATAAAATTGATATTAAAGAAAATGTTTTAAAACAAGATTTACCGTTACTTCTTATTTCAAGTATTTTATTACTATTATTCATATATACAGGAGATATTATCAGTAGAATTGAAGGTATAATCTTTTTAATAATTATAATAATATATGTGTTATTTTTAATAAAAAGATC
>SUTP01000042.1 GCA_015062815.1 Methanosphaera stadtmanae
TATGTATTATTATTTGTTTGTATAACCTGATTAAGTGTAATATTCACATAACAAGGTATTGTTATAGTATCACCTTCATAAATTTTAACAATCATTAACATTTAAACTATTTAAATAATAATTTCAATTAGTTAATTCCTTTTTTTTAGAAAATTAACTTTATATAATTAATAGTTATAAATTTATAAGAATAACTATTACCATACAAAAATTTAATACCATAGCTTTAACTAAAACTAAATTAAATAGATTAAAACTATTTTTATAAATATATTGTTCTAATATTATAATTTGGATTATACTTATCTTAAGATATTAGATACTTATTCTTGTATCAGAATTGTGCTCTAAAACATATAAAATAAGTAACAGTTAAAAGGTTGAAAAAAATTATTTTAAAAATCTTACAATGAAAATTAGATTTTTATAGGATATTATTAAAAAATAGTTATCAAATGGTTTTTTTTTCAAAAACCATTATATAAAGAGGTTTATGCTGTTAATTCTTTCCAAGGTCTTAGGTAAACTTTTGAAAGAAGGCCTTCAGATGAACTGTTTGCTATAATTACGCAGAATAAATATATTAAATTCATATAACCTATTTTACCATTTTCTATTTCTATATATGATGGTTCTTGACCATTATTTTCGCATTGGTTTATGATTTCATCTGATATTTTTAAATATTCTTTTTTTGATAATAAACATGTTTCTTTAATGCTTTCACTTGAAACTTTTGGAGAGTCAAATCGGGATATTTTGATATTATCAACATTATCATTATTATTTAATAATTGGACTGTTTTTGCACAGCAATACATTAAATTTCCTACAGTAACCTTGTAATCGTTAATTATTATTTTTCCAGGTAATCTTTTGTTGTATTTGATCCAACGTGCTAATCTATATGTAGCATTCTGTAAATCATTAAATGAAAATGAAGCATCTTCATTGATTTTAATAATTAATTTGAATTTTTTACTAGCAGGGTCACATTCTTCATTTCCACTAAAAATTAATTCAAATTCATATTCTGTTTTATGGAAATTTGAGGAATCAAATGGTTGTTCAAATACTCCGTTATTTACTTTTCCTCGTACGATTGTTTGACCATCACTTTTAATTACTGCAATACCATTAATATTTTTTCCATTTTCATCGGTAATTTTAGCTTTTATAATTGATTTATCCCATTCATTAATAGTTACATCATTAATTTCTATTATAGAATCCACTTATCTCACCTAGTTTAGTATTTTATATTTGAATCAGAGAATTATAGTTATAATAAATTATCATGATTTTATATTAATATAATGTTTATTGTTTCTTAGTTAAAATATTATTGATTCATTTCATGTTTTTCATGTAAAAAAAGTTAGTATTAAATTATGTGAACATAATTTAAGGTAAATAAAATTATTATTAAACAGATTGGTATAAACAAATAAAGTATGCTAATACTTGATATTTTTTCTTGTGAATAATAGATTCTACTTTCAGAATTATATCCTCTACTTGCCATACTATTATAAACACTTTCACCTTGTTCGTAAGAACGTATGAACATCATTAAAAACAAGTAACCTACCTGTTTTAATCTCCAAGAATAGGGAGCTTTACTATTAGATAATGTAAAACATCTGCTTGCTTGTGCTTGTCTGATTGTTGTTAATTCATCAAAGAATAAAAATATGAATCTAACAAATAATGTGAAAATCATTGCAAATATGTTAGGTACATGTAGTTGTCTGAAAGCTTCTGCAAGATCTCTCATAGGTGTTATGAATGAAAATAATATGATTGAAGTCACACTTACTGTTAATCTTGCCATTAATAATTCTGCAAACTGGATACCTTCTAATGTAATATTAATATTTAATGGTAATGTGTATAGTATTTGGCCAGGCTGAATAAATGGTTGAAATATTGCTATAAAAAATCCGAAAGGTAATATTAAAAGAACCCTAATAATTGCATCTTTCAATGATATTTTTGAAATTATTATCAAAGACAGTAAGTATAATTCTAATATTAAAAAAGTAATATAATTTGTTGAAGTTACAGTAAATACAATGATTAATACTAAGACAAATAATTTAATACGGGTATCTACATTGTGAATGATACTTTCTTGATTAGAAAGATATTCTTGTTGTTGTAATTCTGCTATACCTACCATACTTTAACTCCTAATTAATGTATATATTTATAAATATTAAAAAGTTTTCAAAATAATGATGGATTTCTTATCATTTAAATTTTATTATTGGCTTTCTAGAATTATTTCTTAAATGTGTTTGATATTATTCCATTTTGATTAAAAATAAGTTTTACAATAATATATTTTCAAAAAAAAGTAAGAAGGATTTTTCTTCTATATTTAATTATTGCGTTTGGTAATCAAGTAAAAAACACCATAACATGCAACTAAAGATATTATTAATCCAATAATTAAACAAGCAACACCAACTAAAGGATTATCTTCCATTCCTTCTAATGTGTAATCAGGCATTGATACATTAAGTGCTTGTGGTGCTTCTAATGCTTTTGGATTAATATGTTCAGCTGAGGCTTCTAAACCGTCAGGATCACCTGAAGCTAAAAATGGTGATAATATACATACAATTAATGCTACTATGAATATTCCTACGTATACTGTTTTATTTTCCATTTTATCACCCTATTCTCTATTCCAGGCAAGTAAATCAGGTCTAACTGATTCAATACCTTTTATTATTATAACTGTTATTATTGCTTCAATTATTCCAATCATGGCATGATATCCGCCCATATAGAATAATCCTAAATCTATTGGGAATGTTCCACTTAAAGCCATTTCGACAGCTGCTACTAATGCTGCTATGAAACAAGCAGCCCATGAAGCTATGAAAATACTCGGATATTTTCCAATAGTGTCTTTTAATCCTTTAAATCCGTAGTAACCTACAAATCCTCCTACTACTCCCATATTGATAATATTAGCTCCAAGTGCAGTAATTCCTCCATCACCGAAGAATAATGCTTGTATTAATAATACAACTGCTAATACTACTATAGCTGCGTATGGACTACAGAATACGATTGCGACTAATGCTGCACCTAATAAGTGACCACTTGAACCAAATGGTACTGGCAAGTTAAATGACATTATTGCAAAGATACCTGCAGCTAATACAGCTAATAATGGTATATATTTTTCATCTAAATTTTCTCTACTCCATTTAGCAGATAAGTATAAGAAAATGATTGCTATAACATATAAAATTATACATAATGGTATGGATATAAATCCATCAGGTATATGCATTTTTTCTCCTCCTAAATTTATTTCATTAAAGTAATACTTCTATTTAATTTTTTATTATTAAGTATATATAATTATATAATGGTCATTCTATTTAAATAATTCGTTTTAAAAGGCTTAATTTGTTTTATTTTTAGAAATAGAATATTATCAGTATTACTTTTAACTAAAAAAGGTCTAATAATGTATTACTGTAATACTTCTTTAAAAATAAATGATTTTAATAGTAATACTTTTTGTATATTAATTATTCTATTAAAATTAACTTATTTTAAAATAAAATTTATAAAATAGGGGGGGGGAAATAAGGAAAAACCGATAATTAATCTGCTTTTCTGGCTAATAAATCATCCATTTCCTGTTCTTTTTCTGCATAAAAATCAGGATCATGTATAGGACAACATTTAAGTTTTTTGTATGGTGAATACAAGTCAGTAATCTCACTTTCATTAACATCTCTGATTTCTTTTAATCTTTGAAGTATGGTTAATATAGTTCCATCTTTCATCAAGGTACCTAAAAATCCGGGTCGGATATTTTCTTTTTGGAATATAATATAAATTACTTTCATAAGAGATAATAAATCTAATCTTTTGATTAATTCATGATTATTAATGTATTTCCAACCTTCTTCTTCCCATTCCTGACTATTGTCAAATGTTTTGAATAAATTTTCCTGATAAACATCATCTTTAAAGAAATCAGCATCATCTTCATAAAAGCTAGAACCATGCTCATAAATCATGAATTCATTACTCGTATCTTCAAAGTAAGGTAAATACTCAAGAATAGCATCCACATTTTTAACATTAGGGAACTTAAATATATTACCAAATGATTTATTAAGTCCCATTTGTAAAGTTTTGTAATCAAGAACTTTAATATGTGATTTTTCATCATTAAATAATCTATGATCCCATACAACAAGAATATTACGTATATCTTCTGTAGCTTTACATTTATATTTAATCTGATTATCTGTTATTCTTTCAATTTCAAGTAATAAATAACTAACTCTTGTTAAATTACGTGCCTTAACTGAATTTTTCATTCTTAAACATACATATGGATATTTAAGAATTGGTTTGAATTTTGCTTCAAGTTCTTCTGGTAAATCATGGAAGAAAATTTGCATTACCGTGGTGTGTTCCATATTATTTTCTTCACTTTGGAAATAGTATTCAGCAAGTTCTCTTACACCCGCTTTTTGGAAAGTAATCTTACCTTTTGTAGTTTCAAGAACTTCTAATGTATTTAATAATACATACAATTCAAATAATTTATCATTACTCATTGAAGTTAATATTTCATTTTTTATAGTATTGTATAATTCTAATTTGTTAGGGAATACAAATAAAGCATCATATACTTCGTACACTTTTGCTAAATTATAAATTTCATCAGTAGCTTTACATGCATTTTCCAGTAGGGTTAATACTATAATGTCGGGTGTTTGAGCATTAGTTAAAATATCACTTTTAAGTAATGATGATATTTTTTTCTTATTTTCAAGTAAAGAAGTATTTATTTCATTTAACTTATCTTCATCAAAGTTTTTATTTTGGATTCTTGTTACTGGATCATCTTTAACATGTTCAAACATATATTTTACTAAACTAACAATGTCATCATATGGTGTATCGTTCAAATCTTTATTTTCTAATAATTTTTCCAGCTTATCAAAATTATTAATTAAATCCTGTGTTTCTGGAAGTTTTAACCAGTAATTAATTTTAAATCCCATTAATTCCATTTGACTTATTTCAATTATTTTACTCATAATTTCTGATTCATCTTTAAATATTTTAGTAAATAAGTAATGGTGTAAACGGGTTTCCACATAATTGAAAACAGTTTGTCTATCATAATTTGTCCATATTTCTTCTAGTTCTTCAGACATAGTTTCACCCTAAATTTTATTCTATCATTGATAATAATATTATATTTAATATCTTACTTAATTATTATAATTTTTTAATTATATTATTTTCAAAAATAGTTGTATTTGATTAAATTAATTTAATTAAATTAAAAAAATAAGGGGATTAAGAACCTAAAATTAGGTTACCAATAGGTATTGTTAGATTTGCTTCAATGTAAGCAGCTATAAGTAATAATATAGCTACAAGTAATATTAAAACGATAGCGTCAATAATCATTTTTATTGCTATAATTCCATGTTCTTTAAAATATTTTGATTTATTAGAACCTTTAATTTTAATACCTGATAATAATGTTATTATTCCATGTGTTATTCTAAATCCCGTAGCTCCTGCTAAAACAATAGCTGATAATTCTACTATACCATGAGGTAATGTATATGTTAAGAAATAACTTAGATTTAATTGGGCTCCGGTAAATCCAATAACTAATCCATTATAAATTAATAGGTATAATGTAGGTATGCTGAAATAGACACCACCTGCAAATAATGATAAAGCTACTGAAAAATTATTGGTAAATAAGGGTATTGTTTCTAATTTTACAGTACCATTTTGAACTCCTTGATTTAGACCCTGAACTGCGGGTAATACTAATGATTGAAATGTACCTGGATATACATAGGATAATAAAAGGGATGCAAGGAATATTATTAATGATAATAGTACATAATATTTCATCCTATGAATATAAGAGACTGATATTTCTTTGATTTTCATATTATCACGGTTTAATATTGATTATAATAAACTTTGAGCTATTTCTTTGGATTCTTCTCGTTTACTTTCTAATTCTTCAAACATATCTTCAAGTAATTCGAAAGCTAATTGTTTACAATTTCCACAGAGTGTTTCACCATTTAAACATTTATTTTTAATTTCTTCAAGTTTTTCATCATCATCTATTAAATGATAAACTAATAATTCATAAATGGAACATTTATCTGGTTGGCCTCCTAATTCTTTCTGTTCTTTAAGACTTTCACGACCACCAGTTTTAGCACTTTTTACTTTTTTAACAGCTTCTTTTGTTGAATCAGTTAAATAAATAGCACTTTTTGGTTTACTACTACTCATTTTTTCACCAGTTAAACCAGTCATAAATCGGTGAAATGTTGCAGATGGCTCAATAAATCCAAATTCATCATTGAATTTTGAAGACAAGTCTCTGGTTAATCGTATATGAGGATCTTGATCTGGTCCAACAGGTACAATCACCGGTTTGGGACCACCATATTTTTCAAGTTGTGGTTGTAAAATATCAGCAACCTGTAATAATGGTGTATAAATGTGTGATACATTTGTACTGTTATCAAATCCATAAATACTACGCATTTGGTTAAATGTAACTTTTTTACCAATCATGTAAGCTAAATTTTTAATCTCTTCATTTTCTGACTGGAGATACAGATGGAAGTTATCTTTGGTAACATCAAGACCTAATGCTATATAATTTGCAACATATTCTTCCAAAGCTAATTTTCGTGCTTCTTCTTTATTTATGGATCTTGCTGCATAAGCTTCCATGTCTGCTATTGATAAAAATATGTCTGAACCTTTTTTTTGATACCATTTGAGTTGGTCAACAACCATTTTGTGTCCAATATGCATTTTACCACTAGGCATCATACCGGTTATTGTTGCAAATGGTTTATTATTATTTAGTGCATCATTTATCTGTTTATAATCTCTTTGTCCAAAGATTATTCCTCTTGTCATTAATTTACTAGGGTTTGGAACATCATCAATAACTTCACCAAATGGTCTTATACCGAATTGTTGAGTTAATTTATCATAATCAATAATTGATGAGCCCCATGGGTCTATTATTTGATTCAAGTTATCATCTTCCTATTAAACTTAAGTTTATGGTCTGGTCCATTCAATATTATAATAAGTTATACTATATTCATCATCAACTACAGCTAAAAGTAATGTTTTACGCACACCATGTGCAACACGAACATAACTTGAGAAGTCAGTTACTTTAATTGATTGTTCTTCAGATAATATTTTAACTAAAAAACTTGAATGTCCATCTCCTGGTGCATGACCTCTTTCATATATTCTATAGTCACTTCCATATTTGAATCCTGTTTTTATGATATATCCTCTATTACGAAGATCTCTGTAAACTAAGTAATGAGAAAATATATGTTTTTTTCTTATGGTATCTTTTAGTTCTTCGAAACTTACCGGATTTTCATATTTATCAAAAACTTCAATTTTATATTTACTAAGTAAATATAAAGCTTCGATAAATGATAATTCTAATCCTGAACTAGTTAAATTACCATAATAACGTTTGTTATATAAATTATGTGCATGTTCATCGGTTACAATAATTCTATCATTTTTAATTATAGCATGCATTGGAATAAAAATCACTTCCTAATTAGAATTAAAGAACATTTATTTTTTTAAGATAATCCATACTTTTTAAGATTTGTTGTTTTGTTTTAACTTCAATTACACAAATATCATCATATTTTTTTTCTTTTAATATTTTAAATATTTTTGGAAAATCAATATCATGTCTTCCAAGTTCATGATGCATATCAAAACTACCGTCATTATCACTTAGATGTATATGATGAATATTATCAGAATCGAACATTTCTTCTTCACTGAAGCCATTATTATGAGCATGACCTACATCTATAGTTATGCCACAATTTAATTCATTTTCAACTAATTCAAATAATGCATCAATATTGGTATAAAGCATTCTTTCAAATAATGGCATATTTTCTACACACATCATAACACCATAATCATCAGCTATTTTATCAAGTCTCTTCAAAGACTCTAAGTTATAATCTAATATTTTATCAGTGAATTTTAATCCCATAATAGGTATAGTACCAGGATGAACTACAACTCTATTTGCTCCCCACTCATTAGCTCTTTTGAATGAATCTACCATTTCCATAATGGATGCTTCTCTAACTTTATCTACATGTGAAGCAATATTAATATCAGACAGGGGTGCATGTATACTTAAATTAATGTCATAATTTTCAAAAGCTTCTCGTGTTAAATTATAATAAGGGTATTCCTTAACAATTTCTAAATAATCAAGTTTCAGATCATCTGTTACAAATTCAAGTACTTTGTCAATTGTTGCAGGATACATGCCTAATGTTGAAACACTTATTTTCATAGTTTACCTCTTAATAATAATCTTCATCCCTAAGTCTAGCGTATACTGGTTCATCTTTTTTCATAGCTTTAATTACAATTTCAGCCATTTCAATATCCTTTTTGAGACGTATATTTGCTTTTTTACCCACAGTTGCTGTGAATAAATATTCATCTTCTACAATAATATCATAACTTGATCCTATATCTTCTTTTTTGAAATTTAAAGATAAATAGTTACCAGAAACATTTACATTAATAGGTATTTTATGGTCAATGTCCTTGATTTCAAGTTCTTCCACATCAATACTGATACCAGCTCTTTCTTCAATTTTAGCAATTGTTCTACCGTTTTTACCTATAACGGCTCCTGTATGGTCTGGATCAATTTCAAGTAATGCTCGTTTTTCAGAGATTAATGAAACTTCCATAACTGCATTAGGAGCAACTTTATTAACTTCATGTCTAATAACTCTTTCAACAATTTTACTTACAGGGCTTTTTTCTTCAGGATCTTCGTTATTGTTTTGAGAAGCTTTATTAATATCCATTACAATAGTTTGTTCACCATAAGTGTATATTTCATAGAATAATTGATTAGTTTCAAAATCTTTGATTTCAATCACAGGTCTAGCTAAATCTGCTTCAAGCATTCCTGTAGGTACTTTAACAACTAATTCAATTGAATAAACTGTTTTTATTTCACCATCTTCTATATAAATGGTAGTATCAATTACTGATGGAATAATACCCAATTCTAATCTACCTAAAAATCTTTGAACAGCATCTATAGCGCGTGTTGCATGTACAACACCTATCATTCCAACTCCTGCTAGTCTCATATCAGAATAAATTTCAAAATCTTTTGTTTTTCTTACCTCATCAAAAATTGTGAAGTCTGGTCTTACAAGTAATAGAATATCTGCTGTATTTTCCATATTTCCTTCTAAAGGGGCATATTGGGTAATATTATCATCTAAATTTAAATCTCTAGGTGATTCCATAGTTTTAACTAATTTTTCCATATCATAATAATAGTATTCGGCTAAAGCTTGTGCAAATGTAGATTTACCTGCTCCTGGAGAACCAGCTATAAGAATTCCTTTAGCATCATTAGATAATCTTTTAAGTAATTTATCACTTACATTATAATCTATCAAATCAAGTTTTTTCACAGGTTTGATGGCTGTTATTTCATAACCTTCAGAAAATGGTGGTTTTGCAATGGTTACTCTTAAATCACCAAATTGAATTACAGTAGCTCCTTTTTTATTTATTTCAATAAAACAATCATGTCTTATTCTTGTTTGTTCTAATAATTCTTCACTTATTTTTTCTAAATCATTATATCTTAGTGGAATGTAATCTAGTTCTATTAATTCCACGTGTCCTGGAGCACCTGATTTAGCAATAGGTGTAGTATTTTCTTTTAAGTGTACTGATGATATGTCTCCTGTAAAATATTTCTCGAGAATAGTTTTTTCAGTTGCTTTATATTCAGGTATTTTTTCGTGGAAATATGTTCTGACTCCTTGAGCTTCTGCTATTTCTTTCTGTAATCTGTCACTAGTAAATAATATTGCATCATGTTTTCTTGCAATATCTCTTATCATGGCATCTATTTCTCCGCCACCTGCTAGAGATATTTCTTCAAGTTTGGGTCTTCTTCCAACGAATGATATGGAGATAATACCTTCTTGGCTAAGTCTACGTAATTCTTTTAATTCTTCCAATCCTTTATAACCACTTTCTTTTCTTTTATTGGCATGGTTTTCAATTTCAGAGGGTACTGCTTCAGGTATCAGTACTTCTGCTCCTTTATATTCATTTTGTACTAGTTTACTTACTTCACCATCGATTATAATGCTGGTGTCCGGTACAATTTGAATCAATATTTCACCTCTTATTCATATACTTTGTTTGGATTAAATACTTTTTTTGAAGTTTCTTTCAAAGTATTTCCATCTTCAGATAATGTACTATAAAAACATGAATAATGGCCTGTATGACAAGCACCTCCAATTTGTTCAACTTTTAAGAGAATTGCATCTTTATCACAGTCTAATAAAATTTCTTTAACATGTTGAATATGACCTGATTCTTCTCCTTTGAACCATATTTTGTTCCTGCTTGTACTATAATAATGGCCTTTTTTTGTTTCAACGGTTTTGTTGAAAGCTTCTTCATCCATATAGGCTACCATTAATATTTCATTAGTTTTATAATCTTGACTAACAGCAATAGCTAATTGTTTACCATTAATATTATGTCTAAAATTAGGTTTTATCATATTAATTCCTTATATATTTGATTATTTCACTATTTTTAACTGTATTTTGTTCACCAGTATTCATATCTTTAATAGTCACTGTTTCTGTTTCAATTTCATTTTGTCCTATAATGATTACTTTATTGATATCATGTGTGTTTGCATAAGAAAGGTTCTTTTTGAGTTTTTTACCTTTTAAATCTATATCAGTCACAATATTATTATTTCGGAGTATTTGTGCTATGTTTATAGATTCTTTAACAAAATCTTTTTTGATTGGTACAACTAGAGCTTTTGGAGTGGTATTTTGAGGTATTTCTATATTTTGTCTGTGATAAGCTTCCATTACACGATCAAATCCAATAGCAAATCCTGTGGATTCAACTTCTTCTGAGTCAAATAAACTCATAAGATTATAAGTTCCACCACCCGTTATTTGTTTTTCAGCACCAAGGTCAGGAACATATACTTCAAATACTAGTCCGGTATAATAGTCAAGTCCTCTAGCAATAGATAATTTAACATTATAATCTTCAAAACCGAATACTTCCACAATTTCTAAAATATTATCTAATTCATTTAAAGCTTCTAAACTTTCTTCAAAATCTTCAAGTAATGGTTTAATGGTATTTAAATCATTTCTGTTACCTTGTACATTAATAATTGAAGTTATAATATCTTTATTTTCATCAGTTACTTCACAATCATTTAATAATTGATTTAATAAGTCATAATCTTCCTTATCAATACTTGCAATTATTTTTGTCTGATGTTCAGAGTCTATACCAAGTTTTGTTAATACGCCTTTGATGATACCTAGATGACCTATAGCAATTTCATAATTATTAATTTTTAATTTACTTAAAATTTCATTAACCATAGCAATTAATTCAGCTTCATTATAAATGGATGTACCACCGATAACTTCTACACCAAATTGCCAAAATTGTCTGAATCTTCCGGCCTGTGGTCTTTCATATCTAAAACAACTACCAAAATAATACATTTTAAGTGGTTTAACAGTTTTTTGTAAATTATTATTATATAATCTTGCAACAGATGCTGTTAATTCAGGTCTTAAAGCTAAATCTCTTTCACCTTTATCTTTGAAATGGTATAATTCACCTTTAATCCCTTCACCAGATTTGGTTGTAAATAATTCTAAATCTTCAAAGATAGGTGTTTTTATTTCTTTAAACCCATAATTTTCAACGACTTGACGAATAGTATGTTCAACATACTTACGTTCAATCATATCTTCAAATAAAAAATCTCTAGTACCTCTTGGTTTTTTAAACTCCATAATATCACATTAATCATTAGTCCTTGTATACTATTTTTTTACACTGGAATACTCACACATAATTATTGTATTTATTAAATATGGATAAATAAACCAATATTCAAAATAATTTACATTCATTCTGCATATTATCAATATACTCTGATATTTTCTAAGTTTATCAAATGATATACAGAAATTAATTCTCTGATAAAATCAATTTCAAATAAATAACCTACTAATTTTTTTTTATCACAGATTATTTAGAAAAAATTAATAATTATCTTCAAACAATATAAAGATATATAATTGATTATATAAACAAGTTTTTAAGAAATTTTATCTTTTTTAAATTATTCTAGATTGTTTGGTGAAAATCATGATAAATGGAACAACAAAATTGACTGGTGTAATTGGAAATCCTATAGAACACAGTTTATCTCCAGTCATGCATAATAATGCATTTAATGAAATGAATATGGATTATGTATATACAGCATTTCATGTAATGCCTGAAAACTTAAAAAATGTTATAACTAGTTGTAAAACATTAAATATTAAGGGAATTAATGTTACAATACCTTATAAAACAGATATAATTCAGTATTTGGATGAAATTGACTCCACAGCTGAAAATATTACTGCAGTTAACACAATAAGTTTTAAAAATGGTATAGCTAAAGGTTATAATACTGATGGAATAGGAGCAATCAAATCCATTGAATCTCATATAAAACTCGAAAATAAAAATATATTAGTATTGGGTTCTGGAGGAGCATCTAAAGCCATAACATTCACATTAACCAATGAAAATATTGATTCACTAATTATAGCCAATCGTAGTAAAGATAATGCTATAAATTTAATAAACAATATTAAAAATAAAACATCTTTTGAAAATATAACATTCCAGGAAATATCAAATACAAATGAAATCATAGATAATGTGGATATTATAATAAATACAACACCAATAGGTATGTATCCTAATGATAAGGTTAAACCAGCTATTAAAACAGATAAAATTAATCATAATCATGTTGTTATGGATATAATTTATAATCCTTTAGATACTATACTTTTAAAAGAAGCTAAAAAAAATGGAGCTAAAATAATTCATGGAACAGAAATGTTAATAAATCAGGGTATAGAATCTTTCAAAATATTCACAGATAAAACTCCTAGTTTCGAATCATTTGAAAAACCATTACTAAAAAAATTACAAAAATAAGTCTAATCAACTTATTTTTCTATTTATTTAAGTCAACAATATCAATTTGATGTTCACAAACTTTTTTTATAGTTTCATTAAGTTTATTAAGGGTTTCATAATTATTTTCTGGTTTTTCATAGTTTTCTTCAATATTTTTTCTATATTTTGGAACATTTTCTAAGAAATTATCTAATATTGTCTGATTGATAATATCATGATGTTCTCCATAACCTAATTTATCTAATGCCAATGCGTTTAAAATCTGTTCAAACTGTTTTTTAACAGGAATGCTAAGAACGGGTTTACCTAACTGCAGAGCTTCTGTTATAAATGAAAATCCACCATTTGTTATAACACATTTTGCATTTTTGAAATCATTATATAATAACTCTTCGCTAAATGACCGATATAATATATTATTATCCTTTTCATCTTTATGGAATCCGTATACAATAAATTTTTTATCAGGATTATCTTTAAGTAACTTTATTAACGTTTTATTTGAATTGCTTGTCTGATATACTAATATTGAATCTCCATTAGTAGGTTTTAACTGATATATTTCATCTCTAATTATTGGTTTGACGTATTCGGTATGTTTATTATTTTTAAGTGGTGGATAGAAATATGAATATATTAAGGTATAATCGGCATTTTGTATAAATGCATGTACAACAGCTTCACTAAAGAATCTATCCTTGGTGTACTTGGCTGGACTATGATAATTAGCTTCTGTTAAAACATGCATATTATCAATACTAATTAAAGGTATGCGAAGAATATGAGCTAATAAATTAGAGTAAAATT
The DNA here is from genome assembly GCA_015062815.1 of Methanosphaera stadtmanae. Lineage (GTDB taxonomy): Archaea > Methanobacteriota > Methanobacteria > Methanobacteriales > Methanobacteriaceae > Methanosphaera > Methanosphaera stadtmanae_B. The sequence continues at coordinate 13,960 of SUTP01000042.1, forward strand.
CAAAATCAGAAACTACTAAATCCGGTTTGAATTTTTGTGATAATTTATACATTTTAAGCATGTTGTTTTTAAGATCACTAGGCACATCTTTCATATTGTAAACAAATGTTTTCTTATTACGAACAGAATTATTTTCATATACCGTGTTAAAGCCACCAATTTCATATACATTCTCAAATTTTTTTGATAAATATTGATAAGCTCTTTCACTTGAAAACACTATTAAATCATGACCCTGTTTAATCAAGTACTCTATTACAACTCCACCTCTTATGGCATGTCCCAATCCTTCGCCACATACGGAATAAATAATTCTTTTATTTTGACGAGAGCCATGTTCAAAGCTATAATTTATATCATCTAGTGTCACGGTTCTTCCCATCATTTGATATGCAGTACTTTTTGCGTATTTAAGAGTAACTTCTTTTAATCCTTCTTCATGAAGTCTTCTGGTTGAAATAAGTAAACGTGGCTTATCTAATACTTTAAATCTGCTGATTTTAGCTATTCGTTCAATATAATCAGTATCTTCTCCAAAATCTAATTCTTCATTAAAACCGTTTACTTTTTCATGTAATGATTTATAAGTTAACATTCCATAACAACCGGCACCATGAGGTTTAAATTGTGAAATTTGTTTAGTTAAGTTATTAGCAATCTCATGACTAAGATTGTTTATAAAACTTTTTTCTAAGGGAACAATTTGGGTAATAGCAATTCCTAAATTATATAATTCAAATTCTTCAATTGCAGATTCTAAATAATCATTAGTTAAAACTGAATCGGAATCTAAAAATAGTAATAATTCACCTTTTGCAATTTTAGCTCCATTGTTACGTCCAACAGCAGGTAAACCTCCTGGAACTATTTTACAGTTGTATTCTTTAGCAATTTCTAAAGTTTTATCTATTGAATGTGCATCAGCAACTATTACTTCTAAATCTTTAAAATTTTGTCTTTGAATACTTTTTAGTAATGCGGGTAAGTAATCTTCTTCATTGTATGTGGGAATTATTATACTAATTTTCATAATTACTACTCCTTATATATTTAATTTAAATTGGGAAATGATTTATTTAATAGTATAAAAATAAATTTATACTATTAATTATATCTTATTTTTGAATTTCGATTAATGTTGTCTTATTGGAACATGAGTATTTGGATTATCAATATAACTGAAAAAGTTCCATGTCATGAATGTCGCATCTGATTTGCCCTTAAACGACTGAAATACTTCTCTTATTAATTGTTTATCTGGTGTTGTGGTGTTGAGGGTATAAACGATTTTATCACCTTTTTCTTCAACATTAATTACATCATACTGTGACATATCAATAGGTTCTGTCTGATTTATAACGGTTAATGTATGAGTATCCATATTACTTCCACCAACTTCAAAAATAATTCCTATTAGTAAGATATATCCAATTATAACAACGGGTTTTAAAAAATATTTAAAACCATATCTACCACGAGCATAATACATCAATAATAATAATCCCAAACCGAATATGAAGGGTTGTGAAAACATTCCTCCATCGAATAATCCAATTATAGCCATTGATAATGAAATAATAGATAATATTCTGTGGTAAATTGGTAGTTTAGATAATCCAAATAATCCTAAGAAGTAAATACTTATTGCTGCAGGAATGATTATTAAAGCATATGGTAAAGTGTATTTAAGTATTGATGAACCTGTGTTAACATGTGATGGCACAAAACTATTTGAAAAAAATCCTAAAACAGATTTATATGCGTGTGAATGCATTAAACTGGTTGTACTTGTATTGGGGTCCATTGAAGTTAGTATGGTAAATATAGAAACATCATATTGCATTCTAATATGTATTTCTATTAGCAAACCAATCACTGCAGAAACAAATAAGATGATTATTGCTGTTTTTAAGTATTTTAAATAGTACGTATCATTTTTATATATTTTTAAGGTATTTTCATTCTGTCCTATAAGTGAACTTAATATAAATAAACTACCTAGTAATCCTAAAAATAAAACAGTTTTACCTTCACTAGATCCTTCCAGTAATATCCATAATAGTTGTGTCACAAAAGAATCAATGTAATTGGTTTCAAGAATAAATATACCTAGTAATATCAGGAAGATACCTAAAAATATAGGAGCATCAATTTTAATTTCTAAATTTCTAAATTTAATAAACATGCCTCCCTTATATATTTATTTACTTGATAAGTATAGTTAATAATTTGTAA
>SUTP01000043.1 GCA_015062815.1 Methanosphaera stadtmanae
AATGAAGCTATTGAACATGCAACAAAAGATGAAGATATACGTATGAATACCACTTTAAAAGTTTTAAACTTCATGAATAATCAATTCAATGAAAACATTAATTCAAATAAACTTGGAACAGACTTACATCATTTAGTTATGAAAGAAACAAATTGTGAGGATCCTTATAAAAAGTTACGTGAAGAAGGAAATGAACTTGCAAAAAAAATGATACCCTCCGTTGAAAAAATGTTAGATGACAATCCAAGTTTAGAAAATTACATTAAAGTAGTTATCGCAGGAAATATAATTGATTTTGGAGCTTTTAATAATAATGCAAATATGGAAAAAGCTATTATTAAACAATTAAATAATCCTCTTGTATCTACAGATATTGATGAATTTGAAGATTCATTAAGAAAATCAGAAAATATACTTTATTTAGCAGATAATGGTGGGGAAATTGTTTTTGATAAATTATTGATTAAAAAATTAAAAGAAGATTATGATTTGAATATTACATTAGCTCTAAAAGAGGGACCTATTATTAATGATGCACTTGTTCAAGATGCTATAGATCTTGATTTAGATAAATATACCACATTAATTAGCACAGGTGCATCTTCTGTAGGCGTAGTTAAAGAATACATATCTGATGAATTACATGAATTATTAAACACTAGTGATATGGTAATTAGTAAAGGTATGGGTAACTTTGAAGGTCTTACTGAAATGAATACAAAAAGTCCTATTTATTTTCTATTAAGTATTAAATGTTCTGCAATAAGTAAAGAAGTGGGTATTGAAGAAGGTAGTAATGCATTAATAAAACGAATAAATGAATAAAACTACATTTTACCCCATTGTTTATTGAAAGCTGAAGTATAATTTGAAATTATAGTGGAATTTGTATTAACTAATCCAATCATATTAGAATTATCTATAGACTTGGAACTATTCTCAGCAAATGTTAAAATCATTTCTTTATAATCTCTAATTATCAATCTTGCTGCAGGTATATTTGCATATTTAATTTCAACATCTAACCCTTCAAATATATCAATAATATTTACGGTAGTATTATTTACAATACATTCTTTTAATGTTAATATTTTTATTTGAACCCCTTTTTTAAGCAATTTACTAATTGTTCTGCGTAATTTACCTACTTCAGAAGGTATGACAAAACCCAATCTTATACAAAGTACTTTTTTTGTTCTTTTTAGTATATCCTCTTCTTTTTGTAAAATTTGTTTTTCATCTTCTATTGAAAATATTGGCGTGTTTTGTTTTGGTATTTTACTATCATATAGGTCAGTTATATAATTTTCAATTATATGAAAATCATCTAATAATTTATTTTTATAATTTTTTAATGATTCTTCTGGTTGAATCATTATATAAACTAAAGGTCGTGATTCTTTTATATGAATAAAACCTTTTTTTTCTAAAAGTTCTAATGTTGAATAAATTTTAGAACGTGGCACTCCTGAATTTTTACTTATTTCATCAGCTGTTGCAGAAATTAGAGATGATAATGATAGATATGCTTTAGATTCATATTCTGTGAAGCCATATTGTTTTAATAATTTGATAATATTCTCAGTCATTCTTTCTACCCCTTTATATAAATTATCCAAATTATACTATATAAATTGTTTCATTTTAACTTTCTTAGTTACAAAATATTTATAAAATATAACTTAGAAAATAATAATATAAATATAGGTGATAAGATGAATAATAATATGTTTTGTTATCAATGTTCCCAAACCGTAAACGGTGAAGGATGTACAATAGCAGGAGTATGCGGTAAAAATGAAACTTTAGCAAGATTACAAGATAATCTTATATTTGCTATAAAAGGTATCTCTGCATATGCATATCAAGCAAGAGAATTCGGTATAATAGACGATGAAATAGCTGCTTTTATAGAAAAAGGACTGTATTCAACCTTAACTAATGTTAACTTTGATATCCAAGATTTTGTAAATTTAGCATTAGAAGCTGGTCAAATCAACATAAAAGCAATGGCAAACTTAAAAAAAGCACATATTGAAAATTATGGAGAACCAGTTCCAGCAGTAGTTGAAAAAGGAGCTAGTAAAGGTCATGCAATACTTGTTACAGGACATGATTTAAAAGTTTTAGAAGAGCTATTAAAACAAACAGAAGGCAAAGGAATTAACATTTACACCCATAGTGAAATGTTAATTGCACATGGATATCCTGAATTAAACAAATATGAACATTTAAAAGGACAACTCGGTGGACCATGGTTTGATCAAAAAACAATTTTCGCAAAATACAATATACCAATACTTGTAACAACAAATTGTGGATTAATACCACTTGATTCATACAAAGATCGTATATACACTTCAGGAATTGAACAATTACCTGATGTCCCACATATAGAAAATTATGATTTCTCAGATATTATTGCTAAAGCATTAGAATTACCTGAACTAGAAGAAGAAGAAAAAACAACATACACCACAGGATTTGGTAAAAGTACCGTATTATCACTAGCTGATAAAATAAAAGAATTAGTATTATCAGGAAAAATAAAACAATTCTTTGTAATGGGTGGTTGTGACTTACCTAACCAAAAAATGGATTATTACACCGAATTTGCAAAACAATTACCTGAAGATACAGTAATTTTATCAGTAGGATGTGGAAAATACAGATTCAATGATTTAGATCTTGGAGATATTGAAGGAATACCTAGACACATCGATTTAGGTCAATGTAATGATGCTATAGTAGGTGCAGAAATTTTAACCGCATTAACAGAATTATTTGAAATGGGATTAAATGATTTACCAGTAACCTTTGTATTAAGCTGGATGGAACAAAAAGCAGTTTCTATTCTCTGGAGTTTATTATCTTTAGGACTTACCAATATACATATAGGTCCAGTATTACCTGCATGGATTGATGAAACTATCCTCAATGTACTAGTAGAAAACTTTAACCTCAAATTAGTTTCAACACCAGAAGAAGATATTAAATCAATATTAGGATAAATTAAATCCTATAAAAAAAAATTTAAGGTATTGCAAATACCTTTTTTATATTATTTTTTGGGAAAAAAATTACAATCAATAAGTTATTTACTATTTTTAGATGAAAAACTATTATTAAAAAAATAAAAGGTATACAAATCTGAAATTACTTATTACCAATTTCAGACTCTACACGACCCATAATGAAACATAAATCACTCACTCTATTAATATAAATTAGAACATTAGGATTCACATCCTCTTGTGCAGCTAAACGTAGTAATTGACGTTCAGCACGTCGTGTTGAAGTACGTGCCATATCCAAAGCAGCCTCAGCAAGAGTATTGCCCGGCAATAGAAAATTAGATAACGGCTCCAACATAGAGTCATAATCATCAATCATAGATTCTATTTCTTTGACATCAGACTCCTTTATATAAGGTTCAGATAAGTTAATACTAGCTAAATCTGCCATGAGACTGGATAATTTCTTTTCTAACTCCAAAATAGTTTCACGAATATCATCACGCGTAGCTGTAACTCTAGCCAATCCTAACGCTGATGTTATTTCATCGACATTACCATATGCTTCTACCCTCATACTATTTTTAGCAATACGTTCACCAGTATACAATCCTGTTGTTCCTTTATCACCCGTTCTAGTATAAACTGATGCTTTTTTCATAATACCACCACATTTTTTATAATTATATTTTTGGATTTGTTGTGGAATTTATTATATCCCCAAATTCTAAGTCAGCTTCCCATCTTTCCTTACATTCACATGTAAATTCTTCTAATTCTTTAGAAATTTCTTGTTTTAAATTAGATTCTATAATTAAATTCTTAAGTTTAGAATTACATTTTTTACAATTAAATGGACCACGTCTTGTTCCAAATCCTGCAGTATCCATTATCATAGGTATATCCACATTATTACGTACTTCCTTAATTATTTTTACAGTACTCCAAATCCATGGTGGATTATAAGAACCTCTTTTCCATAAATATTCCATTAAAGTACCCGTGTGGACTGTTGCAGGACAATAAGCTAATCTTTTAACTCCTACTTCTTTAGCATATTTAGCTGAATTTATTGCTTCATTAATTGCATCTTTTTCAGAAAGTAAAATTGGTTTAACAAGTAAATAAGCTTTAGGTCGAATATCATATTCTTCAACAGAATTAATAATCTTAACTGCTCTTTCAAAAGATGCATTAGTTATACCCTTATTTATTTTATTAAGACGAGTATCTTCATTTAAAGTTTCAAGACCTATACCAATCTCAAATATTTTTTCTGGAATACAAGTGGCTAATCTTCTTAAAGATTTTTCATCAATAAATTCTGGTTTAGATTCTACAATAACTTCCTTAATATTATCATATTTGTTAAATTCATTGAAAATATATTCTTGAACTTCTGCAGGAACTTCATTTGTATTTAAAAAACTACCTGAAACAAATAATTTTACAGCTACATTTTCCTTACTGGAAATATCAACTTTTTCAAGTTGCTTATTCCATTCATTATCAAAGATTTCTATAAAATTTTCTGAAGAAATATCACATAATGGAGAATCAGCTATGTAACTACACATAGTACATCCACCACTTTTAGTAGCCCATTCGCAACCACTTGTAGGAAGAACTATGAAAATTGTATAGCCTACTGAATCATATAATCTATCATCATTTGCCCAACTAGCCGCATATGCTTGTAACGGTTTTTTATTCTTTTTCTTAGACATTTTTCTTTTAATATTCTCAATAGAATGTTCCCTAATTTCCTTATTTATAACTTGTACTTGCATAATTTCAACCTTAATTAAATGAATTAATTACATCTTCTAATAATTTTAATGATTCCATCCTATTTTTACCTATAGGTGAACCTACAACAAATTCATTTACCCCTATTTTTTCTAAAATTTCTATTTCTTCTTGAATTTGTGATGGTGTTCCACATACACTAAAAGCATGAATCATATCCTCTGTAACAAGACTTGAAGCGGTTTTGAAATCATTTTTTGACAATGCATTCTTTATTTTTTGAGCAGAATCGAAAGATATATTATGACGTTCCAATACTACTTGAGGTGCTCCAGCAATAATAAATGCTACTACAATTCTTGTTTGATTATAAGCTTTGTTATGATCTATATCAATACAACAAGCTGTGTAAGCAGCCATACTAAAATCTTTTTTTGATTTACCTGAATTATTTAAACCTTTTTCAACTAGAGGTATATCTATTTTAAAATCTTTATAATTTGAAGCATTTATTAACACACCATCAGCAACTTCCCCTGATGCTTCAAGCATTTTTGGTCCTTGGGCACCAATATAAATAGGAATTGATTCCTGAACGTTTCTAGTACCACTAAGATATGCGCCACTTTCAGTTTTACCCCCAGTGATTAAAGTACGAATAGTTGTAACAGCATCTTTAACTGTTTGAACTGGTTTTTCCCATTTTAAATTTAATGTTTCCATAGTTGCTTTATCACCAGGACCAACCCCAATTAAAGCACGCCCATTTGTTAATTCATCTAATGTTGTAGTTGCTGAAGCTAAAGTAACAGGATTACGAATAAAAGGATTAGATACTCCAGACCCCATTTTTATTGTACTAGTTTCTAAGGCAGCAACCGCTAATACCTCAAAAACATTTTTATTGTTGTAATGATCAGTTATCCAAACATTTTCAAAACCAATATTCTCAGATAATTTGATTAAGTCTATGATATTCGTTATGGGTTCGTTTGGAAGTAGTTCAATTGAAAATTTCAAAAAATATCCTCCTGAAAAAAAAATTTAAATAGATTATTATAATAATACTTATAGTTTTTATGTATTCTATATTTTATTATTTAAAAATAGTAAAGTCAAAAAAATAAAAAAAGAGTTTAAAATGGTAATTCTGTGTATCTTCTTATAGATCCACAATTATACCAATTATTTATAACACCATATGAATTTCGATTTGATGTGGCATCACAAGAATACCATTGTCCATTCACATATAATTCTGCCCATACATGTCCTGTTACAAGTCCACTTGTAAAGTAACATGTTGCATGACAGTATCTGGCCGGAATATTATTAGCTCTTGCTACTGCTATTACTAAATGAGCTAAATCACAACAGTTACCCGTTCTATCATTCCATGTTTTAACTGCACCTCTATGAGTATCATAATAATAACTATAACCCGTATTATCATTTATATAATTAAATATGGCTTTTGCCTGATTATATAAACCTGATACACCTTTTATTGCAGAATTTAATACGGATTTTATTACACTATTACTTACTTGACAATTTTTAGTTTCTTTTACATAGCTTTCATATCCGCTTGGTACTTTATTAGTACTTGAACTACCACCTGAACTGCTTTGTCCATTTGAACTATCCCATACCCAACAGAAGTTAGGATATGCCCCATTGTTATAAATATATGCTACTGCACGTGCATATAAATATACTGCATCATCATAGCTCAATTTTCCTACAGATGATGTGAAAGTTAATGGTGATTTACCATATGTTTCAAAGTATGTGACTATACTTTTACCATTAGCTATATATTCTTCTTTATAGATTACATCACCGAAACAATCAGTTGATGCTGTAGTGTTGGACTTTTCATAATATCCTAAACTTAATGAATTATTTGTATATAATACTTTAGCAAATAAATAAAGTAAATCTTGTGATTTTACTTGTTCTGAACCAATAGTTACATAATTAGGTAATCTATAATTACTTTCTATGAACGTTTTAGTTCTATTTGCTGCATCAAGTAGCTGTTTATAGGTAAAAGTGACTCCAACTACTTTTAAAGATGTTGCAGTACTAGAGGGATTATGAAGTGTATTACCATTAAATGTAACAGTTATATTATGATATCCATACGCATATGTTGTTGTGTTTAACTTATATTTTGCTTCACCACCAACAATACTAACAGTTCCTAATGTTTTTGAATCAATTGCATATGTTACTTTTCCAATAGTAACCGTTTTACCAGAAGTATCTTTTACTACAGAAGTTAATAATATACAATTACCTTTCTTAATAGATGTGGAATTTATAGTAGTAATTTTAGATGTTTTACCTTCAAGGATATTTAAGATAGTGGTTTTTACAGAAGATAAACCTTTGGAAGTTTCACCTATTTTAGCTGTTAAATTATATTTACCCACTTGATATGTAGGTGTGAAAGTTAAACTAGCAATACCCTTATTTACAGTAGTAGAACCTATAGTTACATCATTTACTTTGAAAACAACTGTAGTTCCATCAATCAATGTACCATCTTGATTTGTAAAATTTGTTGATATTGTGATTGTTCCATTTCTTCTAACACTATACGAATTCATTGAAATGGATACTTTTTGTTTAACATATAATGTTGAAGTAGCTGTTGCACTATATGCACTGCTAGTTTCACCAATTATGATTGATAATGTATATATATTAGCTTTCCAATTAGGAATAGTATATTTTAAACTTGCTACTCCCTTATTAACAATAGTGTTACCTATAGTTATATTATTAACTTTGAAAACTACTGTTTTACCATCTACTTTTATGCCATTTGAATACGTCAAATTTGCTTTCAATGTAACAGTTTGATTTGCTTGGACATTATATGAATCCATACTAATTTTAACAGTTAACTTATTATTAGCTGTTAATAAATTACTTGATGATTTATTACTTCTATTTAAAGAAAGTAAAGAATTTTCTACAACTTGTGAAGTAGAATTATCAATAGAATTCAATGATATAGCAATATTTTCTGAGTTATACAATGAATTTGTGTTATCAGTGTTTTTTAAAGTTGTAGTATTTGTCACTTGATTGCTTAAAATATTTTTTTCATCAGTATCTGATTTTTCTGTTGACTTTGTTACAACATTACCTGATACATCATTATTATTCGAATCAGATAAGATATCAAAATTACTGGTATCCATAGTTTCTATATCCGTATCATTAAAATTATTATTATCTGATGCGGAAACGAATGAAATGGATAGAAGTATAGTTGTAATTATTAAAATCATAACCAATATTCGTTTAATCTTACCGCCTCCTCATAATAAACCAAGTAATACTAATATTACCTATTTTGATTTATTAAATTTACTTTAAAAAAATATTTTATAAGCAAGATTATTAAGAAATTCACATTTCTTAAACCTTAACATAACATTTGTTAAAAATACTATTTAAATATTATTGAAAAAAAAGTTATGAAAAAAGAGAATAAGATAAATTGAATTCTAAAAAAGCTTAATTTTATATAAACTTAAAAAAATACAACATTTGAGATAAAATAATAAAAAAAATAGATAAACCTATAATATTTTTTTAAAAAAAGAACATTTGATAACTAATCTGATCTTATAACCTAAAAGTATATAAATAAGTTTATACATATATAACCTTGTACTTTAGTAGTACTGATATTTAGTCCCGTAGGGTAGTGGCAATCCTCCCGGTCTTTGGAACCGGGGACAGCGGTTCGACTCCGCTCGGGACTATATTTCTATAAAAAAAACTATTTTTAAATAAATTATAAATTTTTATACTATAAAAATAATAATAATAACTATTAAGTAAACAAGAGTTGTATTATTATGCCTAATTATGAAGATCCTTTTAAAGAATGGTTAGATGAAGATCCAGATAGAAAAGTAAAATTATTTTATATTTATACTCGTATAATGATTATCTCAACATTCTTAATAGCATTGGGAGTAATAATGTTTATTTTAATTCAATTCCATATAATCTAATATTAAACTTTTTTTGAATTAAGTACTTGTTTTAATACTATTTCTGATTTAATCATTGCATTTTCTAAAATTCTATCTGAAATTAATATAGTTGCTATAGGAAATCCTTTTTTTATTAAAAAATTATCATGACATATATCCCTAATATTATTAATATTACTAAGTTTATAATATGAATCATTTACAGAATAAGGGATTAATTTAACTGTAAATTTATTTGGTTTAATTTGATTTAAACGAATATTATTATAAGAATTAATATGTGATTCAACAGGATTAATACCAAAACTATTTTCAATAGACTCAAAACTACCAGGAATTCTAGGGTTAACTTCAATTACATAAACATTGTTATTATGTAAAATAAAATCTATACCATTAAGTCCAACTAATTTAAACATTTTAGAAATCTTTGTAGATATATTCAATATTTTAGGATTATAATTAATAAAAGGTGTTATATTACCACAGTAAATAAAATCTGAATTAGCACCTAAACGTTTAGACCCAATAATTTGATCAGAAACAGCAAGCATATCAATAGAATGATTATCATGATATGATACAAAAGAACTACTAACACTATTTCCTTTAATATACTCTTGTAATAAAAAATCTGAGTTTATACTAGAATTTTTATCAAAATAATCAATATTTAATCCTCCTGAACCATATATAGGTTTAACTATATACTTTTTATCTGGATAATTATTAACAATTTCAAAAGCTTCATTGATATTATTTAATTTATAAGTCTCAGGTAATAAAAAATTTTTATATAATTTCTTATACATTTTATATTTATTATTAATTGGCTCAGTATCATAATTACCTATAACTTTTGATTTAGGAAATCTACTAATATTTATATCACTAGAAGCTATAATATAATCAACCTCATTAACATAATCTAATGCTAAATCTTCTAAAATTTTCAAATCAAAATCATAAAAATCTAAAGGTACAATAAATCTATCAACAAAAGTTCTTTGATCAATTAAATCAAAAAAACTAGTTGCATATACTGTATAACCTAATTGTTTTAAAGATTTTGAAATAGCTCTAGTATTAGAACCAATAACTAATATTTTAGTAATAATATACACCCATATAATTGATTGAAATAAAAAATTAATATATAAAATAAGTTAGTTTTATGGATTATATATTTTTTTTGATAAAATGAGATTTTAATAATATGAAAAGGATTGTAAAAAAGAAGAATAGAAAATAGAATTATTCTTCTTTAGCTTCCATAGACTTCTTAATAACTTTAAGTCTTACAAAGCTTTCCCTTTCCATTTCCTCTAAACGCATTTCAATAAATTTAACTGTGTTTAATATACGAGGAATAACTACATGCTCTAAAGCATTTACTCTTCTTTTTGTTGCTTCTACTTCACTAGCTAAAAGAATAATGGTTTTTTCTATTTCACCAAGTTCAATGATTATTTTAATACATTCTTCAAATTCTTTAGCTGCAATATCTAAATTCACTGAAGTTTCTGAAAAACCATATCCTCTGGTTAATACATTATTTTCTTTAGCTACACTTTTAACAACAGGGACTGAAACACCCATAATACTTCTAGAACTAATATCTAATTCTACAGATTCTCTAACTGATAAAGCTGCACGTTTAACTGCCATATCTCCCATGTCTACTTGAGCTTTGTTTAATTCTGCATAAGCTATTTCAAGCTTTTTCTCAACTTCATCTCTTGAACCTTGAACACGTTCTAGAATTTCAAAGAACTCCTTAATAAGAGCGTCTCTTTTTTCTTTAAGAAGACTGTGACCTTTTTGAGCTAATTTAGCCCTATCTTTTAAATCAAGAAGTTCCATACGAGTTGGATTAACTCCATCAAGTTGTTCATTTGCCATGATCTAGTCTCCTTTAATTGAAATTTACTAGTTAAAACATATAGAAGAATTATTATTCAGTAGTTTCTGATTCTTCTTCTTTATCACTAGGTAAATATTTTTCAATAAATTCGTCTTTTACACGTTTAAGTTCAGATGTAGGTAAGATAGATAATAATTCCCAACCAAGGTCAAGTGTTTCTTGAATTGTCCTATCTTCATCTTTACTTTGTCTGATAAATTTATCTTCGAATTCATCAGCAAATGCAAGGAATTTACGGTCACGGTCTGTTAATGCTTCTTCCCCTACTACTGCAGTTAAGTCACGAAGGTCACGACCTTCTGCGTAAGCTGCATATAATTGGTCTGAAACTCCACTGTGATCTTCACGAGTAAGACCTTCACCAATACCCCCACTCATTAACCTTGATAATGAAGGAAGTACATCTACAGGTGGGTAAATACCAGTTCTGTCTAACTCACGACCTAATACAATCTGACCTTCAGTAATATAACCGGTTAAATCAGGAATAGGGTGAGTAATATCATCTTGAGGCATTACAAGAATAGGAATCTGTGTAATAGAACCATCTTTACCATGAATACGTCCTGCACGTTCATACATACCAGCTAAATCAGTATACATGTAACCAGGATAACCTCTACGTCCAGGTACTTCACCACGAGCGGATGAAATTTCCCTAAGAGCTTCACAGTAGTTTGTAATATCAGTTAATATAACTAATACGTGCATACCTTTTTCAAATGCTAAATATTCAGCAGTTGTTAAAGCCATTTTTGGAGTCATAATCCTTTCAATAGCTGGGTCATCTGCTAAGTTCATGAATACTGTTAATCTTTCAAGAGCACCAGTTTGTTCAAATTCATTCATGAAGAAGTTTGCTTCTTCGTGAGTAATACCCATAGCACCAAATACTACAGCAAAATCTGTATCTTCAGAGATTACTTTAGCTTGTCTTGCAATCTGAGCTGCAAGGTTGTTGTGTGGTAAACCAGAACCTGAAAAGATAGGTAATTTTTGACCACGTACAAGTGTGTTCATTCCATCAATTGTTGAAATACCAGTTTGGATAAATTCTGCAGGGAATTGTCTTGCAGAAGGGTTCATTGGAGAACCGTTTACATCTAATTCTTTATCTGGTATAATATCTGGTCCACCGTCAATAGGTTCACCAATACCATTGAATGTTCTTCCAAGCATGTCAGTGGATAAACCGATTTTTGCGGTTTCACCAGTGAAACGAACTTTTGTGGATAATGTGTTAAGGTTACTAGTACCTTCAAATATCTGAACAACAGCAATATCATCTTTTACTTCGAGAACTTGTCCAGTTCTGTTTTCACCTGTAGGTGTTTCGATTTCTACAATTTCATTGTATGCAACACCTTCAACACCTTCAACTACCATTAAAGGTCCTGAAACTTCAGATACTGTAGTATATTCTCTTGTTTTAATATCTACATTCATTGTACTGCCTCACTACATTGTTTAGTTATGTCATTTCTAATTTCTTCAACTCTTCCAGCAAATTCATTTTCAGGAATATATTTCATCCTACCAATTGCACCTCTTACATCAAGATTTACAAGAGTATTAACTTCTGCACCATCATCTAATGCTGCATTAGAAGCTGAATTGAATTGTAAGATTGTTTTTAACATATTGTATTGTTTATCTGGTGAACAATATGTATCTGTGTCATCATATGCATTTTGTTGAAGGAAGTCTTCTCTTAACATACGAGCTGCTTCTAGAGTTAAACGATCCCTGTCAGGTAATGCATCAGGACCTACTAATTGCACAATTTCATTAAGTTCTGATTCTTTTTGTAAGATTGTCATTGCTTCATTTCTTAAGTCAATCCAATCATTACCTATTTCACCATTCCACCAGTTGGTTATACTGTCTACATAAAGTGAATAACTTTCTAACCAGTTGATGGAAGGGAAGTGACGTCTATCTGCAAGTGATGCATCTAATGCCCAGAATACTTTTGCAATACGTAAAGTGTTCTGAGTTACAGGTTCGGATAAGTCACCACCAGGAGGTGATACAGCACCTACAACAGTAACTGAAGATTCTGCTTTGTGTGAACCTTGTGTGATAATCCTTCCTGCACGTTCATAGAACTGTGCTAATCTTGATGCTAAGTAAGCAGGATAACCTTCTTCCCCAGGCATTTCTTCAAGACGTCCTGAAATTTCCCTCATAGCTTCTGCCCATCTTGAGGTACTGTCTGCCATGATAGCTACATCGTAACCCATATCTCTGAAGTATTCTGCAATTGTAATTCCTGTATATACACAAGCTTCCCTAGCTGCTACCGGCATGTTTGATGTGTTTGCAATAAGAACTGTCCTATCCATTAATGGATTACCTGATTTAGGGTCTTCTAATTCAGGGAACTCGGTAAGTACTTCAGTCATTTCGTTACCACGTTCTCCACATCCAATATATACTACTATATCAGCATTTGCCCATTTTGCTAATTGTTGTTGTGTTACAGTTTTTCCTGAACCGAAAGGTCCTGGCATTGCTGCTGTTCCACCTTTTGCAAGACAGAAGAAAGTATCTTGTGCTCTTTGTCCTGTGATTAATGGTATATCTGGGTCTAATTTTCTTTCGTAAGGTCTTCCTACACGAACAGGCCATATTTGCATCATTTGAACATTAACTACACCATTATCAGTTTCAATTTCTGCAATATCATCTACTACAGTGTATTTTCCTTTACTTACAATAGATTTTATTGTTCCGGATACATTAGGTGGTATTAATATTTTGTGAACAATAGCTGAAGTTTCATCTACTGTACCTATAATATCTCCACCACCTACTTTGTCACCAACTTGTGCAGTAGGAACAAATTCCCATTCTTTTTCTTTATCTAATGATGGTACATCCACCCCTCTAGGTAAATAATCTCCAGATAGAGCTTGAATTTCATCTAATGGTCTTTGAATACCATCATAGATGGATCTAAGTATACCTGGACCTAATTCTACTGAGAGTGGACCACCAGTACTTTCGATTTTTTCTCCTGGCCTAATACCAGCAGTTTCTTCGTAAACTTGTATTGTAGCTGTATCGCCTTCAAGTTCAATAATTTCACCTATGAGCCCAATATCACCGACACGAACCATTTCGTGCATCTGAGTACCTTTCATGTCTCCACCGACAATAACTGGACCTGCAATTTTAATAATTTTTCCTGTGATCATTTTACCATCTCAACCCCAATAACTCTTTTAATAAGTTCATTCATTGGGTCAGATTCTCTTTTATGTGAACCTGACTTATCTGGTACTTCTATTATCATTGGTAATGCTTTAGATTCGGTATATTTAGTAATATCTTCTCTTAGTTCATCCCCAATTTTTTCAGTTGTAATAATGATAGAGTAGTCATCATCCACTAACTGTTTTAAAGTTGTACGTGCTTCTTCTTCATCATGTACAGGGAAACCACTTTTGATTCCACCTAACATGAAACCAGTTACTGTATCTGGATCTGCCATTATTGCTATATCATTGGTCATAATAACATCTCCTTAATTTCGGAACTAGAAAGTCCTGATGTTTTTTTACTTCTGGCAATTATTTTGAGATTTTTAATCTCATTTTCTTTTTTGTACATATAACCTACAATAGGACCTACACCAAATGGTTTTTTCCTAAAGATATTATGTGCTGAATCTCTTACATAAGTGTCTAAAGCTTTTTCGAAAGTTGCGATTGAATGAGTACTGTTATATTCAGGAATGCAATCGGATATAACTTGTCCATAATCTGAACTTTCTATACTGCTTAATAAAGAATTCATATCTTCGGATTCCATTAATTCTTTTAATTTCCAATCACGTAATGAGTATCCTTTATTTATAACATATGGTTCTATGTTATCATATTGGATTCCATCATCTTTAGCTCTTAATATAATTTTAAGATTTTCAACATCAACCATTGTTCCGATGTAACTGTGTAACATTCTAGTATTATCATCTGATTGATCAGCTGATTTTACTAATAATCTTTCATAGTAATAGTTATCTAACGCAGACTCTAATGTTAATAAAGTTTTATTTTCATTATATGCAGGTAAAGCTGATTCTAAAACTCTAGCATATGGAGTACCTTCAAGGTTTGCAATTAATTCTTCGACTGAATCAGATTCTAATAATTTATCATGATTCTCTTTTAATTCACCATAAGGTACTAATAATTCACGAGTTTCTTCATCATTTAATTTTGCTTCTTTTGCAATTAGAATACTTTTGATATTTTTAATATCCCATTGATCTAACATTAAATCAAATGTTGGTTTTAAATCTTTTGGACTAATTCTAGCTAATAAATCATATGATTCTGCTAAATTAGCATCTAAAGCTTGTTCAAGAGGATATTTATCAACAAAGTTAGCATAATCTCTGTGAGCTCTTAAGTAGTTAACTACTTCTTCAGTGTTTTCAGCATCTGCTAATTCTGCTAATTGTTTATCATTTAATATTTTTCCAAGTTTTGCCCTAACTCTTGCATCAGGGTATGTGTATGGATAATATTCAAGTAAAGGTCTAATTGTAATAACTACAACTATTGCTCCAATTACAGCCAGTACCATAACTAATAATGCAATGAATGCCTCAGGAGAAGAGAATCCGAAAGATGTTATTAATCCTGTAATGCTTTCTTCCATTTAAATTCTCCTCCTATAACTATCTAAATAGTTTTTTAGCTACCTCTGATCTTAATTGTTTTCTATATCTAAGCATACGTGCTTCAATAGTATTTTTAACTTCAACTTCTCCATCAACCGTTTTGACAATAGCTCCACCAATAATATCTACTGGTTCACCAATGATAAATGAAGGTTCAGTTCCTGTTTGTTGTTTAACATATTCACTTACTTCACCAATCATATTTTTTACATTGTCAATATCATCAGCTCTAACAAGTATTTCTAATTGTGGTTGACCTACTTGTATAGCAGCATCTTTGATCATTGTTTTAAGAGAATCCACATAAGTTGTGGTATTATCAGATGCTTGTTTTTCAATTTTTTCTGATGCTATTCTGAAAGATTTTTCAATTAATTCTTCACGAGCTTCTAATTCTTTTCTTCTTGAATTTACTTTAGCTTCTGAAATAATTTGTTGATATTTCATGTCAGCTTGTTTTTCAGCTGCTGCGAGAATTTTTTGTTTTTCATTTTCAGCTTGTTTTTCACCATCTGCAGTGATTTTTTCACATTCTGCATTGGCTTTGGAGATAATTTCATCAGATTTTTGTTGAGCATCTGATTGAATATTTGCTATTATTTTATCTGCTCCAACGCTCATCTATTTGCCTCCAAAAAATATTCGTTTAAAAGGCCAATTTTAGCCTTTGTATTTTTAAGATTATGCTCCGAGTATTCCACCGAATACTAATAATAAGATAGCGATAAGGAAACCGTAAATAGCCTGAGTTTCAGGAAT
>SUTP01000119.1 GCA_015062815.1 Methanosphaera stadtmanae
GTTAGTAGTTGATAAGTAATTCCGGAAGGTATTTTGTTTGCTCTTAATAGTGCTGCAAGAAGACATGATTTGGTCCAGCAAATCCCTGTCCTATTTTTTAGAACATCACTGGCATTTTTTGAAACAATTCTTGATTTTATATCCCATGAATGGGGTATTTCATCCCTAACAAAATAGTAACTATTTTCTATATAATCTAATTTATCACTTGATTGTTTTTTTAATTCCAATACTTTTTCATGAATAATTGGATTATTATAATCAATACTTTCTGTTTCTAATAGAAATTCATTCATAATATCCCCTAAGTAATAATTTTGTCATTATTCTAATATTCTATTTATTTTATTCAAAATGTCTTCTTTTAATTTATGAAATTCTTTATCATTTACAGGTTTAGTATAGTCTAATTCTACTTCTTTATCAATATTAACAAAAACTATACCCCTTGATCTGGTACAATAAACAGGTTCACTTAACTCATACACACGAAGCAACCAAACATTAGCATTCTGTGTATTGAAGTATCCTGAGACATACTTCTTAGTCCATATATGATAATTATTAAACTTACCAATACGTGACATAGGAGTTTCAAAAACATCCTCCACCGTAGCATAATACTTGACTTCATAAGCCTTACCCTCACCACTAGGCAAAGTATTCTCCTTAACAAAATCCTGCATAGAAGTCTTAAAGGAATCTAAATAATTATCCTTATTCGCATAACTAACAGTAGGATATAATAAGAATTTCTTCAAAGTTGTACCTATTTACGTATTAATATTGTTTGTTTTCCCTGACCTAGTGCTTCAACAGTAGCATTCCAATCATTAAGACATTTAGTAATACTTGACATAATATAATACCTCAACTATATTAATTAATTATTCTGTACTACTTACTATAAAGAATTCACCAAATAACCATGAACAATTTTGTATATAATTATGAATTGAAACTTTTTTCCATAACCTTAAGACATTGTAGTACTTTTAAACATTTTTCTATGCGTTATCAGATGTAATAAAACAAGAAAAATTAAAAATAGGATTATATATATAATTTAATTAGAAGTATTTACTAACAGTAGAAATATGAAGTGATAAATATGAAAATTGCTTTAATTGGATGTACTGCTAAAAAAAGAGATGAATGTTGCAAAGCTATTGATATGTATTCCCCTTCACCACTCTTTAAAGGACGAATAAAATATTGTAAAGAAGAAAATATAACACATATGTATATTCTATCTGCCAAATATGGTTTATTAGAACCTAATGATATAATTGAACCATATAATTGTAATTTAAATAAAACAAACAGAGAATATAGACAAGAATGGAATAAAAAAGTCTTAAACAAATTAAAAGATAAAACAAACATTGATATTGATGAATTTATACTCCTTGCAGGTTCAGAATATACAAAAAATTTAAAAAAATATTTGAAGAATACAGAAAATCCTGTTGAAGGCTTAGGTATAGGCAAACAATTACACTTTTTTAACAATTATTCATCAGAGGATAATTTTGTTGCAGCTATCAAATTAAGAAATAAAAATGAATTATCAAAAATACCAGATAAAATCGGTTATTACAAATGGTGGGCCAAAAAAGAAGATTTTAATTATATTTGTGAACGTTTATATGTGAATTATGATGATATTAAAGATGATGTGGAAGTTAAAAATAATTATTATGGATTATATGTAGGTATTGCTGCAAATGAATCTGTGAGAGCACGAATTAATTGGCATGTGAATGATATACATTCCAAATCCCGTGTTGAAAATGGAACATTATCCACATTTAGACAAAGTATATCCAGTATTGTTGTTGAAAATCAATATGATAAAGATAGTACAAATGAATTTATAGATAAATTAAATGTAGAGTATTTCACATTAGAATACCCAATCAAATCTGTAGAAGCCAAAGAAGAATTACATAATATTGAAAGAAATTTATTAATTAATAATTTGTACTTACTTAACATACAGGAGAATAAACACCCTAAAAGTAAACCTATTAAAAAAAGACTAAAATACCTTAGAAAAATAAGTAAAGAAATATAAATTAATCAGTATAATTAATTTTAACTCATTATTATTATCATCCTACTGAAAACATAATATCCTTAATTTTTAATGATTTAGTTGAAATCATGAAACTTTTTATTTATCTTTTCAATTATTTTCTTATTCCACTTATTTATAACCAAGATATCTCTATCGTTTTGTGCTTCTTCTAAATCCTTATAAGGACCAATAATTATATTTTTTTTATATATTTTCCAAATATTTTTGCTATTTTTATGTATGTATTTCATTGGATTGACTTTGAGTTCTAATTTAGTCCTATAATCTAAAATTTGTATAGGATCATCCTTCTCTATACATTCATTAATAATTGCATCAGCAGTATATTCATCTAAAAACTGTCTTCCAAAACATATCGTTTTCTGATGTTTATTTGTTTTGGGATTAGTAAATTTTTTTTTAAATTCTATACTTATTGATTTTTTTTTCTTTGAGTTTAATTTAGATTTATGTATTGATTTAATGGTATATGTTGTTTCATTTAATGTAGGATTTTTTTCTAATTTATATTTCTTTTGATAATATATTTTTTTTTCTTCAAATTTTTTGAAAATTTCTTCTTCTGTTTCAACTGAAAATATTTCCGTTAATGTTTGTTCTGCATGATATAAATCATCAAAATATCCTAATGATTTACTCCATGAACTTTTTTGTTTTGTTTTATCCCATTGCCATATTATAACTTTATAGTATTCTTTATTCCAGCGACAACTTCCTTTTATTTCTCCTTTTTGTTTAATAGTACTGTGAATAATACATTTGCCTCTTTGTTTTTTTACTTGTGTTAATTCTTTTTTAATTATTTTAGCAAAGTAGGTAGATAATGTAATATTTTTGTTATTATATATTAATTTTTTATAGTCATTGAATTCTTTAGTTGTAACTGGTATCTTAGTAACGCCAACCATTGTAATCATCCCAAATAAAAATATAATAAGGAGAACATTGCTTAAAAATGATTATTCTCCTTTAAAGTTATATGCATCAATCCTTAAGTTTTCCATCATCTGGGAGATACATGTTTTGCTACGTTTTTCAATAGAATTACATTCATTAATCATACGACTTTCTTCATCAGTTAATGAAGCAGGATTGTCTCTTAGTTTAGCTCGTACTTCACTACTATATCTTTTATTCCACATGTCAAGTAAGTGTTTAACACTATTTTTTAACTCATCAACATTCATGTAATCAGAGTCAATAGGATCGCTAAGTACGAGTATGCTAATTAATAGATTATACATAAATTTAGGATCTTTTTTATTTAATTCAATACCATCAAATACATTTTCAAATAATGATAATACATTATTTAACTCAGCTACAAAACTGTTTATGTATTCTTCATCATCAACATACTGTAATGCCCATGCATCAAGTTCTGTTTGTACTTTTTTTTGATTAAGACATACTTTCTTAGACCAACTTCCCCCAATTTTAGAGTTATAACTAAAGTCACCATTACGTAATTTACATGCATCAATAAAATGTACTAACTGTGTTGCAAGAACATATTCAGAGTATCTTTTATTACTATTCACATTTAATTCATAGAATGGTGCTTTAATAATGTATTGAATAAAAGATTGTGCTGGATCTAACGTTGAATGAGCCAACTCCCCAGGAGTTAATACTCGCCCAGTCTTATTTAATTTTTGGAAGAAATCCTTTTTCAAGTCATCAGGAGCATTATCCATATACGTTACTGGTATGGAAATACTTTCTAATGCAGCAGCAAAGTTAGGATTAGCATCTTGAATCTCCTTAAAAGTATAACCTTTCAATGATTCATATCCTTCAGGTAAATTATCATTAATTTTCACATCATTGTGTATGAAAAACATTGAAAGAGCTGTTTCACGCTGACGGCCGTCAAGTATTTCCCATTCCTGACCATTATTTTTACGGTCAACATATATTGGTGGTATTGGAATACCTCTGATTAAACTTTCTATTAATTCTGCCTGATCTTCTTTAGACCATACATCACCTCTCTGGTACTTTGGAAATTTTATGTGATGATCCTCATGCATTTTCATAATTCTTTTAATTGTCATCATAGTAGTATCAGTACTAAAATGAGATGCAGGAACATCATCTATATGATCTATTGGTTCCAATAGTTTTGCA
>SUTP01000044.1 GCA_015062815.1 Methanosphaera stadtmanae
TTATTGTTTATCTTGTAGTTTAACTCAATTTTTTCTTCAATTTGTCTTATAATTTTTGATATTTTATTTTGAATCTGTAAAGAGGGTAAATCAATAACTAATTCCCCAATATCTGATGGTTTAATTGATGGATAAGAAGTTGTACTTCCTTCTGCAACTCTTTGTAAATAGTTAGTGATGTGTTTTTGTGTTAAATAATAATACACATAATAATTGTTTGCAAGAGTTTTATCCACATCTAATACAGCAAATCCTGTTGAAACTAATAGATTTTCAGGTATGTTTTTAAGAACACCATAATGAAGTTGATTTGGTCTGACAGTTGATATAATTATATCTCCATTTTTAACAATTCTTCTAGCTCTACTAGGTAATTCTGATAAATCATCATAATAAACTATTTCTTCTATTTGATTATTTATTATGTTTCCAGTATCTAAATAGTTAATAAATAATAGTTTTTCTTTCAATGAATAAGTTGAACTATTTATTGAGCTTATTTCGTTTATTGTTTTAAGGCTCATTATCGCTTATCTCCATTTTACTATTTTTTGCTAAATAAAGATTTGAATTTTATTTGTAGTATCCTATTTTTGTTAGGTTGTTTTTGATTTCTTGTTCTAGTTTGTGTGATTCTTCGAATAGTTGGTCTAGTTCTGTTGTGAGTGTTTTCATTTTTTCTTCGAATGGTATTCCATCGTCTTCTTCTTGTTTGAATCCTACGTATCTTCCTGGTGTTAGTATGTAGTCTTGTTCTTTTATGTCGTCCTGTGTTGCTACTTTGCAGAATCCTTTTTCGTCTTCTAGTGTTCCTTCTGTGTATTTGTTGTATGTTTCTGCCATTAATTGTATGTCTTCTTCTGTTAGTTCTCTTAGTTTTCTTGTTACCATTGTTCCTAGTTCTCTTGCATCGATGAATAGGGTTTTTCCTTTTTGTGTTTTATTCTTATTTAGGAACCATAGGCTTACTGGTATTCCTGTTGTGTAGAATAGTTGTGTTGGTAGTGTTATTATTGCATCTATTAGGTCGTCTTCTATTATGGCTTGTCTTATTTTTCCTTCTCCACTTGTTGTTGATGATAGTGATCCGTTTGCTAGTACTAGTCCTATTTTTCCGTTTGTTGATAGGTGGTGTATCATGTGTTGCATCCATGCGTAGTTTGCGTTTCCTTTTGGTGGTATTCCATATTTCCATCTTTTGTCGTCTGTTAGTTGTTCTTGTCCCCATTTTTTGAGGTTGAATGGTGGGTTTGCCATTATGTAGTCTGCTTTGAGTGTTGGGTGTAGGTCGTTATGGAATGTGTCGTCTGGGTGTTCGCCTAGGTCTGCTTCTATTTGTCTTATTGCTAGGTTCATTTTTGCCATTTTCCATGTGGTTGGGTTGGATTCTTGTCCGTATACTGATATGTCTGTGAGGTTTCCGCTGTGTGCTTCTATGAATTTTGATGATTGTACGAACATTCCTCCACTTCCGCAACATGGGTCGTATACTCTTCCGTGTGTTGGTTGTAGTATTTCTACTATTGTTCTTACTATGCATGAGGGGGTGTAGAATTCTCCTGCTTTTTTTCCTTCTTGTTCTGCGAATTGTCCTAGGCAGTATTCGTATGTTCTTCCGAGGATGTCTTTTTTGTCTCCATGTTCGGACATGCTTTTGTTGGAGAATATGTCTATTACTGCTCCTAGTTTTTCACTGTTTATGTCTCTGCTTCCGAATGTTTTTGGAAGTATGTCTTTTAGTTGTTCGTTTTCTCTTTCTATTGCTCTCATTGCGTCGTCTATTATGATTCCGTTGTCTGGTTCGTGTGCGTGTTTGGATATTTCGGTCCATCTTGCTTCTTCTGGTACGTAGAATATTCCTTCTGCATCATAGAAGTCACGGTCTTCTTCGAATCCATCTCCTTCTTCTAGTAGTTCTTGGTATTTGTCTTCAAATTTATCTGATATGTATTTTAGGAAGATTAATCCTAGTACTACGTGTTTGTATTCTGATGCATCCATACTTCCTCTTAGTTCGTCTGCTGCATCCCATATTTCTTTTTCAAATCCTATTTCTTGAGTATTATCTGCCATATTATATATTCCTCCTTTTTTTTATGCATATTCTATGTTGTCTGCCCAGTTTTCGCATTGGGTTATTATTGTTTCTATTGCTTCTTTTTGTTCATCGGGTGGGTATTTGTATTTTTTTAGTAGTCTTTTGATGTTTACTTTCATTGTTGCTCGTGCTTGTTTTTTCTTTTGCCAGTCAATGGTTTGGTTTTTTCTTAATTGTTCTGTTAGTTCATGTGTTAGCTGTATTAATTCATCATTTTTGTAGAAGTCTTTTATTCCTTCTGGTTTTATTATTGCGGAGTAGAATGCTTGTTCGTCTTCATCTAATCCTAGTTCGTTTCCTTCTTCTTTGGATTTTTTCATCATATGTGCTAGTTTTATCATTTCTTGTATTACTTCTTCGTTGGTTATGTGTCTATTGATGTATTGGTTCATTGTCTTGGTTAGTAGTTCTGAGAATTCTTCTGATTCTATTATGTTTTTTCGTTTGTGTATTCTTATGTTGTCTTTGATGAGGTTTTCTAGTATTTTTATGCTGATGTTTTTGGTTTCCATTTTTTGTAGTTGTTCTAGGAATTTTTCATCAAATAGGGATACTTCTTCTTTAATGTCTGAGAATAGGTTTACTACTCCTGTTGTGTGCATTGATTGTTTTAGTAGTGCTTCTATTTGTGAGTTGATTTCTTTGAGTGATAATTCGTTTTCTCTTGTTATTTTTGTTATTAATGCTCTTACTGTTTTGTAAAATGCTTCTTCTATTCTTTCTTCTTGTGTTGTTAGGCTTCTACATATACTTGCTGCTTGTAATAGTTTGGTTGTTTCCTTGAGGAATGTGTCTACTCCTGGTTTGTAGTCTATGTCTTCTATGAAATTTGCAGCCTCGGTTACTATTTTGGATCTTTCAAGGTCTGTGCCTGTGAAGAATATGGAGTAGTCGAATCCGTACATGAGGTCTTTACATATGTCTAGTTGTGTTTGGAATTCTGGGTATGCTTCTTTTGACACATCCATTTCGGAGTAGTTTTCTTTGTCACGTTTTGTGTAGTCTTGCATTGCTTCTTTCAGTGCTGATGAAATTCCTATATAGTCTACTATGAGTCCTCCTGTTTTTTCGGGGTATACTCTGTTTACTCTGGCTATGGTTTGCATGAGGTTGTGGCCATCCATAGGTTTATATATATACATTGTAGCTAGTGATGGTACATCAAATCCTGTTAACCACATGTCCCTTACAATGGCTATTTTAAACGGGTCTTCGTCATCTTTAAATTTATTTTCTAACTCTTTTTTATAGGCATCTGTTCCTATTATTTCTCTCCATTCATCTGTGTCAGTGTTACTTGAAGACATTACTACTTTAACTTTTTCTGTCCATTCTGGCCGTAACTCAAGTATTTTCTTGTATATTTTTATTGCTATGCCTCGGTTGTAGGCCACTATCATAGCTTTTCCTGTTAGTTCTTGTTGTCTGTTATTTTCATAGTGTGTTATGATGTCTTCGCATAGTGCGGTTATGGTATCGTCCGATCCTAGTATGACTTCTAGTTTACTTTCTTGTCTTTTACTCTTTTCTATCGTGTATTCATTACTTTTTGCTGATAGTTCAAGATATTTTTCATCAATTTGTCTTAGCACATCCTTGTCTAGTTTTAATTTAACTACCCGACTTTCATAATGAATTGGTACGGTAGAATTGTCTGCTACGGATTGTGTCATATCATATATATCGATATAGTCTCCGAATACTTCCATAGTGTTCTTATTCTTTTTGGATATTGGTGTTCCTGTGAAACCAATGAATGTTGCATTAGGTAGTGCATCTCTTATCTTTTGTGCTAATCCCTTTTTAAGACTTAAACCTTCACCTTTTCGCACAACTTTTTCTTCAAATCCATACTGACTTCGATGTGCTTCATCCGCTATTACAATCACATCATCCCTTTCTGTGAATGATTCTTCATTGTCCTCAAATTTTTGAATAGTAGAGAAAAATATTCCATTTGCAGAGCGATTGTTTAACAATTCTTTAAGATTTTCTCTGCTTTCTGCTTGCACTGGTGTTTGTCTTAAAAAATCTTTGCACTTCGTAAATTGTGAATATAATTGATTATCTAAATCGTTACGATCAGTTAATATTACAAATGTAGGATTATCCAGTATTTGACTTAATAAGTGCACATAAAACACCATAGATAATGACTTTCCGCTCCCCTGTGTATGCCAGAATACTCCTCCTTTATGGTCTGTTTCAATACCCTTGAGTGTACTTTCAACTGCTTTATGCACAGCATAATACTGATGATATCCAGCGAGTATTCTTGATATCTTGGTTGATTCTTTGGATGAAAGTGTGAAATTCTTTATTATGTCTATAAATCTTCTTTTTTCAAACATTCCCTCAAACAGTGTAGAAAACTGAGCATGTTTTATTTCTTCATAATCTCCATTAACAGTTTTCCATTCCATGTAACGCTCTTCATTAGCTGTGATGGTTCCTGCCTTATTATTAACCATATCACTAATAACACAAAAAACATTATAATTAAACAGAACAGGTATTCTGTCTTTGTATGTGTTTATTTGATGATAACCATCTGTAGCATCTACTTCTTCACGACTTGGAGATTTAAGTTCAATAACAACTAATGGTAATCCATTAACAAACACTACTATGTCTGGCCTCTTTTTGGCATGTTCTACAACAGTCCATTGACGTATAGCACTAAACTGATTATTCAAAGGATCATCATAGTCAACCAGTTTAACTATTACTGCATGTGGTTCATTATTTTCCCAGTATTCTGTTTTAACACCATTTTGTAAGTAATCAAGAAAAGTATCATTTTTCTGTTCTAAACTTCCAGCCTCAAAAGATTGAATAATATTTATAGCTTTATCAATTGCCTCACGTGGTACATCTGGATTGATTCTATGAATGTTATCTAACAATTCATCCATATATAAAGGGTTATGTTCATCTCTTTCAATATCATAACCACAATAACAATCATAATTTAAAATAGAAAATAATTCAGAAATGGCATTTTCAAAGGTATTTTCATTAGATATTTCAGGTTTCATCTTTTCACCCATACAAATCTATTCATTAAATAATTCTTTATAATTATAATAAGATAAATATAACAGTTTAAAACACCATATTTTATCATAACAATTAACAAAAAAAGGTAAGTCGAGTTATGTCAGAAATTACTAAATGTCTTAATGATTGGAATGCTACTGTTGAAGCACTAGGTCAAGGAAAACAAACAATATTAATACGTAAAACAGGTACAACACTAAAAGAGTTCTTATTATATCCTACTGTTAGTTATGCGAATAAGGATGATTATCTTGATTCTTTTAAGACTTCTATGCAGGATTTTGTTAAGGATAATACTTTGCCTGCTAGTGAGGGTAAAGCTTATGAAGTAAAATATTATGCTACTGTGGAGGATGTTTTTGAAACTCCAGTGTCACGGATTGGTAAGTTTAATAATTATCATATCTGGACTAAGAAACATGTATCAGGATATTTCAATACTCGCAATGCTAATGTTTGGTTGCTTCGTGTGTATGAGTTAAGTGAGCCTGTTTATTGTACCAGATCAAGGGGTATGGTTTTTGCTAATGTGGATAAGAAAATAGAATTGGATTATGAAAATCCTGTTGTTAATGATGAAGACTTTGAGAAATTGAAAGAAGAAATATTAAATAAATAATGTTTATTCTTTAAATAAACTTTTTATTTTCTTAATATTTTTTAGTTAACTTTAGAAAATGTGATTTAAAAAGAAAAACAAACAAATTATGATGAAACAATTAAAAACTCATATATGATTTATATTGATGTTATTAAAAAACATGTTATTAATAGTGGATGAAAATGGAGGTCATCATTACATTATTAATAATATGTGTATAAGCTGTAATGTTTTCAAATTTTTGTAGAATATATTGGTTTATTGTTTGTTCTTTTTTTCTTGTACTTTTATTTTTCTTTCAATGAACCAGTTTGAATCTTTATTATTTAATATTTCTATAGCTTTGTCGCATGTTTCTAATTCTTTTTCATAGTTTTTCTTTTTTCTGTATAGTATACATAGTCTGTTGTATGGAATTTTTTTAGGATATTTTTCTTTTATTACTTCTTCGTATGTTTTTATAGCTTCATCTATGTTTTCTTTTTCTAAATTTTTAGCTATTTTGATTTTGTCTTCGAGTGGCTTATTTTTTAGGAGAGTTTGTATTTTATTTTTGGTTTCTTTAAATCTTTCAATTTTTTTATCAGAACTATCTCGAGTTTTATCATCTACCATTAATTTTTTACCAATTAAATATTCGTTATGTCCTAAATTAGCTATTGCAGCATCACATACTTCAATCATTTCTTTATATTTTTCTTGTTTTCTGTAAAGTACTAATAATCTGTCATGTGGGAAATTTCCTCCAAATTTGTATTCATATACTAATTTTTCATAAATTGCTATTGCTTGATTTGGATTAGTTTTTTCTAATTTTTGTGCTTGATCTTCGTAATCTAATACAATATCCATATATTTATCCATTGCTTTTATTGATTTACTCGTATTAGAAAATTCTTTATATTCTACTTCTATTAATCCATCGGGCACAAATGAATATTTTTGCTCTGGTTTATTATTTATATTATTGTTTGTTGGTATTTTTTTCTCTATTAATTCTGGAGAATATTTTTTGTAAAAGTTATTTATTTGTCTGTCTGTTTTATTAACAGAAAAGATTATTACTGGTATATTTGCATTTTTAACTAAATATTCATGCCATTGAATTTGTTCGTTTGATAATGTGTCTTTTTTACTTTTAACTTCTGTAAAAAATATTTTATTATTTTTAAATAAGGTTAAATCTGGGAGTCCTCTACGGTTTTCGTTGAAATTTTTTATTAGTCTTCTCATAATTGTGACTATTTGTTCATTTGTTGCATAGTGTGTTGATAATAAAAGTTGATTTAATGAATATTTATTCCATTTTTCTATTGGTCTACAATTTTTTCCGTAATGTTTATTATATGTTGTTTCAATTTCATTGTTAAGGTTAATAGTTAATAGTTCGTTTAGTCTATTTTCTATTGATTTTTTTCTGGATTTATAAAATGTTTCTTTGAAAAAATCCATAGGCATACCATTAATATCTACAGTAAATTTGTATAATGTATCGAAATCTGGATGATTCATAGGAACTTGGGTACAAGTATCAGTTTTCATAAAAATTATGTCCCAAAATAATAATGCATAAATGTACCACCAATAATGATTTTCAGTGAATAATCCGGTATATCCTTTATTTTTATAATATTCTAAAGCTACTTCTTCAACAAATAATTCTTTATTATTATAATTAAATTTACTTTTTCCGTTTGTTTTAATTTCCGTAACTTCAATATTTTTGAATGTGATTTTTTCATCTATTTCAGTATCAAAACTAATTTCTTTTGAATGATTGGTATCAGTTTCATATATCGTTTCATTTTTTGCATGGTTTTCAATGTAGTTTTTGTTAGTTTTGACATTTAATTTTTTATTTTTAGCTTCTGTATAGGAGGTTTTTTCATTTTTTGAATTAGTGGAGGGTGCGTTATTATGTGATTCTTCATATTGTTGGGGCTTGTTTGGTTCAACATTATTAATGTTGTTTTTATCTATTTGGTTGAATCTAAATATTTTTTTAAGTATTTTGCTGAAAAACATGTAATTCCTTCTATTGTTATAAATAATGCTTTAACTTTATGTATTTTAGTATATAATTTATATATTTTATTTTATTCTCAAATTAAAAGTTTTGTGTATAATAATTATAACTTAATCATTAAATGGTGAAATGAAAGGTGTTTTGAATGTTTTTATTGTATGGGTTACCTTTGATATTAATATATTGTGAAGATTGTGAGTGAATTTTTTAAATAGAAATTTAATATATTTTATGTATTAAAATGAAAACTGTTTTGCTCCAGAATAAAATTGAAAAAAAGGTGGATTATTTTAAATTTTAGTTAATGTCATTGTGTACTATGATATTATCTTTTTTTTAATTTGAATTAGGGATGTTTTCAATTCTCTTTTATTAATAGAAGTCTTCTCCAATCCATTCCCATACGTATGTGTTTTCATCTTCTTTTTCAATGAATCTGAAATGGTTTAAAGGTGCTATAATAAATGGATAATGTGTTTCAGTATTAACCATATTTCCAATATATAATATTTTCGTTCCTTGAGGGATTAATAATTTATTAACTATCTTCATTTCAATATTAAAGTCACTATATATGTGCATGTTAAAAGGTATTATGGTACTATAAACACCATCTTCAGCATCTTCAAACATGTATGGTTTTTCTTCCCTATAATATAATACTGTTGGTGCAGGCATTTCAATATAATCATTTTGAAGGGCATTTATCACTTCTTTAATTATGGGATCAACTTCTTCAGCTTCTTCATATTGATCGTTAACTATGTCTTCAGAATAATTGTCATCAAATAATTCTATGAAAGAATGTACTGACATGGCTATTGAATATTCACTAGCTACATTTAAAACTATTTCATCAAATTCATTAGTTAAACTTTTTAGCATATTTGCAATATCACTGGTATACATTACCATTACGTGAGTTACAATTTTTGATTTTTGTAAATGTTTATCATCAGTGAATAATGGTAAGGCTACTTCACCATCATCATTTTTTATTCTAAATGGTTTAAAACGTAAACCTTCATCAAACTTAATTGTTTCACCTACTTTTACATTAGTGAGATTTTCTAGATCAAGATTTGATGTGATTTCCATGGGCATTATTAAACGAGCTATTTTTAATTCTTTTATAAAGTTTTGTTTTTGTTGATTATTCATATCCTCTGGATGAATATTCATTAACTCATTTAAATAGTTATTTTCAACTTGTTTTTCCATATTATTCACCATTTACCTAATTATTATAATTAAATGTTTTAGTATCAACTTTGTAGATTTTTATCAAATCATTTTATTTATAAATTTCATATTGTCGTAATTTTTCAACTAATTCGTTCATTTCATTTGTATTATCAAAATGTAATTCGTATCTAAGATTTTCAGGAACTGTTATTCTACTTTGAATTTCTTTGTTAATATTTTCAATAGCTGTACCATTAATGATTGCTAAAAAGTATTTAAACATTTCTTCTTTTGGAATAATTAATAATGGAACTTTAGAACTGGAATAACAATTATAAAATTGTTGTTTTAATTCGTGGACATCTAATTTAACTACTTCCACAGTTTCAAGTAATTTTTTAATATAATTTTCATGTATAAATACATTAAAATCTATAGCATAAAAGTTATCTTCCCAAAAACTTAATTCACATATTATTAATTGCATGAAATACTTTAAAGACAAATCAAATTCTTTATAATCAAAATATAAGTATGCTATTTCACGTATTGATTGCCAATAATAACCAAACCAGTTACATTTTTCTATATTTTTTTCACCATCATATATTAAATAATTAATTGAAAATTCTTGCATATCTTCTATTTTATTTTCTTGATAATATTTTTCATATTCATTTAAATCATGGTGTGAAAAGTATTTTTTAAATAAGATAACTTGAGGATTTTCTTTAATTAATTTTAATCCTTCTTCTGTAACAATATAAGATGGTTTGTTAAATTCTTCACATAATTCTTCTAAAGTTAAATTTTCATTTAATCTATTAATCAATTCTTGTTTACGACCACTAACTTTCAAATCATATTTTTTTAATACTTCTTTTAATTCAGCAACAGTATATGATGGGATAATATTCTTAAGATTTTCTGTTCCTTCAGCTTCTTTAATATACTTTTTATTAAAAACATATTCTTCAATCTGTTCTTTAGAACAAACTTCATCAATATGATTACTTACCCATAAATCCGATTTAAGTGGATGTTCAATTATTTGATTTAAATATAAAACTATAGTATATTTCAAAGTGTAACGAATACATTTTTCTTTAAGATTCTTTTCATATTCTTTTTCTAAATCATCTAATCTTAAATTTTCATTTGTATAATTTGCATCCTCATGTTGCAATTCATCAAAATTTTTATCTTCTAAATTATTATTTAATGTAATTTCAAAGTTTTCTTGTATATTCTGAGTTGCTTTGTTAAAATCATCATTAACTTTAACAGAGTCCTGTTTACTATTTTGTTCACGGATAAAATTATCGTACTTGCCCGTATAAATGTTCACAGTTTCTTCTTCATTAGTTTCATCAGATTTAAAAATTTTGTTGATAATCTTTTTAAATATCATTTTAATCCCTATTAAAAAATATAATCTAAAAATAAACTCTTATATTTTAATTATATGTTTTATTGTAATATAAATTAACTCGTGAACGGAAGGAATATTTTTTCTAGTTTCTACATCCTGCTAATTTTATTCAATGGGTTGTGAAATTAAGTAATTTATATTATTTTTAATATTTTTCATTTAGATTTATATTTTGTTGTTATTTATTAGTTGTATTTATTTACATGGAACAAATCATCTTCTATTTTTATTTTATCGAACTTAATTTGTGATATTCTGTAAAACAACAATTTTTATTTAAGTAAACTGTATTATCAAATGTGAAGGTATTATTATTGAAGATAATACTTTATCACACCATTAGAAAAAGAAAAGGTGATTAAAATAAAATTGGAATATATAAATGGATTATTAACTAATAAATCAAATAGACAATGGAAATATTGTATGTTTCTCGCTAATTTTTTTGAATCAATGATAACTCCTGATACTTTGTTGAATAATGTTATTAAAGATTATATTGCTTTAGTTAAATGTGTTGAAAATGCTGTTTATCTTTTTAATGAAGAAAGTGGGGATTCAGATATGTTGGATGATGATTTGTATTATGATTATGATTATGAAGAAAATGATATTGATTGTTCAAATTCATCACTACAATTGTCTGATAAACAGTTAAAATTAATAAATAAAATGTTTCCACCATTTGAAATTCATAGACATAAAACTCGAACGTATAAGTATGTTAACAGGATGCGTCAGCCAGGAGGTGTTGATACTTATTTGTTTGCTACATTGTTAAAATCTTTGTTGATTCAAAGAGAAAAATTATACAGTAAAAATACAACATATGGTAAAGAGGAAACTAAGGAATTTCTTAATACATTAATTTATGCTTGTCACTTTCTTGTTAAATACAAGAAATAACTTTTTTATTTTTTTTAAAATTTTTATCACCCATTAATTTAAATCTTTTTTTTTATTTATCCCTCGTATACTCGTATATATAGTTCAAATTACTGTCTAAGGTTATTTTCAGTATTAATATAAAGTACTATATGCTGGGTGATACATTACTAGTTATTAGCATACAAAGGTTATATTGAAAATAACACGGAGGTTTTGATCAATGTCAGATGTGAATGACAAAAATCTTTCAGAGGAAGAGAAAACAGATAATAAGACAGAAAAATCTAAAAATAAAAAGAAAAAAAGAAGTGCAAAACTATTGGAACCAATAGATCATATAGATGATGTTCCTGCATCTCATTTTAGTACTGATACTACTATGATGAAAATTAAAAGAATTATGAAAATGCATGAGGATCATCACATAAAATTTCCAAAGTACCAGAGAGGCGATGTATGGTCTAAAGAAGATCAGGCAGAATTAATAGAAAGTATAATCAGAGGCATTCCAATACCACCAATATATGTTGACCGTAAAAATAATGGTCAGGAATGGGAAATACTTGATGGTAGACAGCGTGAAACAGCTCTTTCAATGTTTTTTATACACAATGATGTGAAAATTAATGATAACTTACCAGAAGGGTATGAATCATTGAAAGGTTATACTTTTAAGGAGATTAAAGAAGCTAATCCTAACTTTGCTGCGGCATTAGAAAGTATTTCCATACCAGTAACATATATGGATAATGCTCCGGATGACTTGAAAAAAGATTTCTTCCAAAAATTAAATAAAACTGGACGAGTATTAACACCAGGGGAATTGGCACATTCAACATTAGATCCAGCACAATCTTTTATTCAATACATTATTAAAGCACCATTCTATGAATTAAATGTAAATAAAAATAAAAGATATTCAGAATATGTTCTTGCAACACAATTGGTACACTTTATTGATGCATGTAAATTACGTAATGGTGATTTTAGTTATAACTCTAAAATCGGTGGAAGTTGGACTAAAAAAGTATGTCTTAATCAAAAGAAAGTACAAACAGAACTTGATGCATGGGCATTACAATATGTTGATGATGAAGATTACATAAACAGTTTTGTAGCTGAGTTAAATAATGTATTATCCTTATTTGAAAATGTCTTTGATGGTATTGAATTAAATAAAAAAGATCCTAAATTCATGTATAATCTATTAATTAGCATACTTGTACTTAGTGATCCTATAGACTCTGATTACATGAATGTTGATGAGCTAAAAAATAGTGTTAAACACCTACTTGATATGTGGAATAAAAGATATAGTAGTGAAGTACGAGCAAAACTAAGAGATAATCCTGCTTCATTAACTGATGAAGAAAGTCGTATGATTAATGAATGTAATTCTATTGAAAAACGTAGCAAAACTTGTATCTCCCAAATGATGGAAAACTTAAGGATTGATGCATATAACTTTGAAGGAGAATAATCATTTTTAAGTAATGTTCTCCTTTATTTTAATTTTATTTGGGATGATTACAATGGTTGGCGTTACTAGTATACCAGTTACAACTAAAGAATTTAATGATTATAAAAAACTAATAGAAGATAACAAACAGATTACCTTATCTACATACTTTGCTAAATTAATTAAAAAAGAATTAACTCAATTAAAAAAACAAAAAGGTAAATGTAATATTCACAGTACTATTAAACAAAAAGGAGAAATAAAAGGAAGTTGTCGCTGGAATAAAGAATACTATAAAGTTATGATATGGCAATGGGATAAAACGAAACAAAAAAGGTTATGGAGTAAATCATTAGGATATTTTGATGACTTGTATCATGCAGAACAAGCATTAATTGAATTATTTTCAGTTGAAACAGAAGAAGATCTTTTTAAAATATTTGAAGAAAAAAAAATTTATTATCAAAAGAAATATAAGTCAGAAAAAAATCCTACATTAAATGAAACAACATATACCATTAAATCAATACATAAAAGTAAATTAAATTCAAAGAAAAAAAAGTCCTTAATTATAGAATTTAAAAATATATTTACTAATCCCCGAACAAATAAACATCAGAAAACGATATGCTTTGGAAGACAGTTTTTGGATGAATATACTGTTGATGCAATTATTAATGAATGCATAGAGAAGGATAATCCTATACAAATTTTAGAGTATAGAACTAAATTAGAACTCAAAGTTAATCCAATGAAATACATACATAAAAATAGCAAAAATACATGGAAAATATATAAAAAAAATATATCAATTGGTCCTTATAAAGTTTTAGAAGAAGCACAGAACGATAGAGATATCTTAGTTAAAAATAAGTGGGAACAGGAAATAATTGAAAAAATAAAATTAAAAAAATTTGTAGAATAACTTTTATATTCTATAAATTACAGTTCTATTTCAAAAATCAATGGAACATGATCACTATAATCCTCACCACAATCAACAAATTCTTTTTTACTTCCTAATTCAAATGAAGTTACAATTTCAGGTTTAGTAAAAACATAATCTATATGAAAATCACCATCATGTCTATGGAAAGTCTTTATACTTTCTTCACCTATTTTTTCATACATTTTTTCATGGTATATACTTTCAAATCCATATTTTTTTAATTTTTCTATAAAACAATCCTTATTTTTTGGTTTATCCGAAGACAGCATCAGCAAAGTAATGGCTTAAGTAATAAGATAACATAAATTATTCTCCTTTCTCCCTCTTTTTTTTAATTAGCTATATTTCCAGGTAGTAGGTTTTACTTTTTTTTATTTTTTTTTATATAGGTTACTATTTGAAGGATAACTATGTAATTTTTTGTATAAATTAAAATATTATGGATGATAAATCTTAAAGATAAATGAGGCAATTTACATGTTTTATAATAAGTGAGGGGTGTGGAAATTGGATAATACTGAAAAAGAGTGTAAGTCATATCAATGTAAATTATCGGTGAATGAACGGACTATTGATTTTTTAAAGGATATTACAAACTTTAAACAGGAAATAAATTGGATTAATGGTACAGAAAACAGATTAAACTGTGAAAGTTTGTTTAATTTATATCCAAATTATTTGGTATTGGATAATGATTATTTTACTCAAAAAATATTTTATGATAAAATTGATCGGGTTGAATTTAGTAATAATATGAGTGGTTTGTTTGGTAATGCAATTACTTTAATATTAGGATCAAATCATAAAATATTTTTAAATATATCTAATATGAAAAATAATGAGTTTTATGATTTAAAAGATGAACTTATTGAAAAAGTTAAAAATCCACCAATTCTTGGTAGAAATGAAATTTTAAAAGTTATTAATTGTATAGTTATAGAAAAATTAGAAACACTTTATAAATCAGATAACATTACTTCACTTAAAAAAGATATCAGTAGCTTAAATAAAACTGTTTTTGAAGAAAATGGAGTGTTTATAATATTTGATAATCATTTGAAAATTGAAAATGCTATTTTCATTCAAGAATTTCCTTATTCATTAATAAAAAATATAGATATCACTGATGAATTAATAAACTTACTATTAGATAATAATGAAACGATAACCTTAAAATTTAATATTAATGAGGAATTAACGGATGAATTAAAAAATAAAATACAAAAAAATATAACAAATCCACCAAATTTCAGTACTAAAGAAATACATAATCGGGTAACAAGTAATCCTGTTGCACAAGTTAATTCTTTTGGAGAAACAAATAATTTACCAAATAACACGATTGTAATAAATAAAAAAAGCAATGCTTTATGTTTTATCTTAAATTTACTCTTTTGTGGTGCAGGTTATGCTTATGTTGATCACTGGTTAAGATTTATAATATCATTCTTTATTATTTGGCCAATACTTATATTCATAGGATTTGCAACATTTATGATACCACCAATTTTATACTGGTTGTATGTAGTAGTAAACAGTAATTCAATGGTAAATGAGTATAATAAAAGAATACTAAATAATTCTTAAAAAAGAATATTTTATTCATATTTTTAATTTTTAAGAAGTATATTATAACAAATTTTTAAATATTGTGTAGGAAAAAACATGAGTATTTTTTAATCAAATTTATCAATTCTCAAATTATTTTTTTTCTTTGGATTTGGAAGTTCTTCATACATTGCTTTCACTAATCTTGTTATAAAATCCTGATTTTCTAATTCATCGACAAGCAACATTTCTTTTGCACCTTCGT
>SUTP01000120.1 GCA_015062815.1 Methanosphaera stadtmanae
AGCATATTATACACTAGTTTAACAAAAACATATACAAGTACTAGTTTACCAAGAACCAACAACACATTATATGCAGAGAAAGCCCTGTTTAATTTAAATAAAATCAATATAATTACAAGTATTATTACGGAGGATATGATGATCAGGGATTAAAACACCAACTAATCAGAATGGTATGTGGATAAATTGAATGATTTATTATTTAAAGTATTTCATCGAGATTTCACTAGAGATAATTACCTGATTTTTTATGATATTTTAAGATTATATTGCCTGTTTTACCATATATTTTATTATTTGTATGTAAATGTCTTTAATGAGCATATTAAAGATATTTTAGAGGTCTAAATATTTAGTCATATTTTCTAGACCCTAAACTATTTATACTGCATTTAATAAAATATGTAGAGAATTCAGTTATAATGCCGGTGATAAAGAATGGTTAAAAAAACTTTCAATGAAAAATTAAATGATTCAAAGGACATGCCAAAAATGGTAGTGGTTAGTGATGAAAAAAGCATAGAACGTTATGGTGGAAAGAACATGATAATAGCATCTCCACTAGACTATAACAGAATAATGTCAGAAATACCAGAGGGCAGAGTCATTACTATAACAGAGATAAGAAAGTATTTAGCAGAAAAATATGATGCTGACTTTACATGTCCATTAACTGCAGGAATATTTATTAGTTTAGCAGCACAAGCAAGCCATGAGAGAAGTAATGATAAAATATCTTACTGGAGAACACTAAAAAAAGATGGTGAATTAAATTCCAAATATCCTGGTGGTGTAGAGTACCAGAAACAGATGCTGGAAAAAGAAGGACATACATTCATTACACGAGGCAGAAAGAACATCAAATATTATGTAGAAAACTATAAAGATAAATTATACAATCTTTAAAACATATAATTTTTCCAAAACTGATTTGAACACATTAGAGTAAAAATCAGTAAAAACTTTTTTTAGCTCATATTTTGAAAAATAATTTTCATTTACTGATGACAAATATTTAATTAATTTAATCTTGTAAAATGTTTAAATTTTGAAAAATTGGACTACTGAAGTATATGAAGATATTCCAAGTTATAATAAAGATAATTTAAAATGTTATTATAGTATAATTATAAAGATAAATAAACACAATTAAAGTGGTTTAATATACATACGATTCTATGCATAACATCATTTCATAAGTATGAAAATGTTTTTGGAGGTATGTAGATTACATCATCTTTTTTTTCAATATTAAATGTTGTGTTTGATACAATTATGCCATAAGGACTGTCATAATAATTCATAGCATATTTTATTTGTTTTTTATCTTTTTTTCCTATTCCAACTTCAATTGGTATAGGATTTTTAAACTCTTCCTGTAATAGGAAATCTACATTATTTTTCTTATTTGAATCATAATATATTGTAAAATAATGATTTTCTTGTTTTTTTATATTATTTAATGTTGATGCCACTAAATTTTCTAGTAATATTCCTTCATATTCTGATGTGTTTTTCATAGTGTTTCCAGTTATTGTTGATAGTGCATTTTTGATACTGCTTGTTGCAAAATAATATTTGTATGCTTTGGAGATTCTTTTAGTGGATGTTCCATATGCTTCGAGGTGATATATTAGATGAGTTTTTTCTAATATGTTTAGTATGTTTTTTATATTACTTTGAGAGGTATTTAGTTCTTTTGATAGTTTTACTTGTGATACATCCGATGAACGTTGTAATGATAAATATCTTAATAATCTATTTGCATTGATTTGATTTTCTATTGTGAAATTTTTTATATTGGTCATGTCAACATTAATCACTCTTTCAGTCATATCAACAATTTTTTTTAATAGTATTCTATGGTTTATTTCTTTGAAATATGCTGGAAATCCTCCAAATTTAAAGTAGTCATTCCAGTCGTTGGATGTGTATGCCGGGTTGTTTATTAAGATATTATTAATCTTTCTTTCACATTCAGTTATATGGGATATCTTTTGGTTGAATAATATGTTTCGTAATGTTTTTGACAATTTTTCTATATTTATATTGTATTTAAGTTTAAGATGTTCTGAATAATTTAGTGGTGTTATTTCATTTTTTATCATTCTTCTTGCGGCATCAGCATTATTTTCAAGATTTAATGCTGATGATCCTGTAAATATCATGAATATCCTGTTTGATTTGTCATATATGATTTTTCCAGATAATACCCAATTTTGTGAATATTGCGATTCATCAATTAATAAGTATATTTCTTTGTCTAATAATCGCATAGTAGTGTTATGTTGTGTTTTAAGAAAGATATCTACTACATCAGTTAGGTTATAATCAGTGATATTGTTTAATTGTTCACAAGATAAATATAGTATTTGGTTTGGATTTATTTTTTGTGAAAGTAAATATTCATAGATTTGGTATAGTAATGTTGTTTTTCCAACACCTCTTAATCCAGGTAGTACTATGAATCTATTAGTGTTGTTTTTGTTCCTGAAGTTTTTGATATGATTTGTGAGTTCATAAAATTCTAAGCGAGTGTTATATTTTTTTTGATTGAAAGATAATTCTTCATTTAATATATTTGGTATATCTTCTAATTGTTCCGTGATAAAATTCGCTATTAAATCATTCTTGTTTTCCATGAAAATTACTCCATCGGTTATAATAGTAATTCTTTATTTTAATCTATTTATATTTTAAGTAAATATTTAATCAAAAATATACAAATTCTAAGTAAATATTTAATCATAAACATACAAATCTAAAGTAAATATTTAATCATAAACATACAAATCTTAAGTAAATATTTAATCATAATTATAAAATTAAATTTTTTAATTATGAAACTATTAAATTTATACCATCAAAATTAAATGTATTATTAAAAAAGGATGTGTGAAATTGTATAATTTTTTTTTTGAAAAAATTTGTTGTTTATTTATAAAATAATCAGAATAATTATTTATTAAGAAAAAATAACTTATTAAACTTATTATTAGAAAGAATATTAAAAAGGAGTGTGTGGGTGGTTATGTTATTGTAATGTTTTCTGTGTATGTTTGTGTTTTGTTATTGTTGGTGTATTCTATTTTTATTTCATGTGTTCCCATGTATTTTTCTGTTATTTCTAGTATGATTTTCCATATATTATCCTTTACTGTGTCATTGAATATTAGTATTCCATCAAGGTATACTGTTAAGTGTCCATTTGTGAAGTTAGTGTTAAATATTTTATTCAATGTATCTATTGTAATGTATTTTCCTTCATAAATTTTATTATTTTTAACAAGTAATGTATATGTAATGTAATATTTTCCATGTTTTTGATAGTTTTTGATTGTTGAATGATAATATTTTTCAATAACATTTTTACCACAATTGGATTCAATTATCAATGTGACATTAATTTCCTCCTTATTCACAGGATTATATAATAAAACAGTATATCTTCCTACGGCCAGATTAGTACCTATGTATACAAATCCGTTTTCATCAGTAGTTGCATTGAATATTTTATCATTTAATTTATATTCAACAAACGAATTATTTAATATACTACTCTTTTCATCAATAAACTGTGCTATCAAGTATTCTCCACTATTGTATTTTGTTGTCAGATTTTTGACTAATACTTTTGAATTATCCTGTATTGTGTATGCTTTAAGAATTGCAACACTACCATTTTTTGTTAAGTCAGTCCATGAACCGTAACAATTACTATATGATGAATTAGGTGGAATAATATTTCTTGTTTTGGTTATGGCAGCATAAGTACTGGTAATTGATACTGTGAAATTTTCATATTCCTTCACTGGAACATACTTGTTTAAATGAATTAACTGATAACCATAATAATTAGATACTCCTGTTTGATTATAAGTACCACTTTTTGTAGTAATAGTTAAATTATAAGGTTGACTTTCATTAAAAAACGTTCCCACAGCAGCTATTAAATCACCATCTAATGATTCATAAGTATTTGCATAAGTTACTGGTGTTCCATTTAATCCTTCCAAACTTGGATAACTTATTGGATCATACTGATAATTTTTTTCAAAATTATAATTATTATTAACAAGGCTCTGTAGAAAACCTATATATTTTTAAAAAATAATTATAAAAAAAA
>SUTP01000121.1 GCA_015062815.1 Methanosphaera stadtmanae
GCCGAATATGAAAGACGAAAAAGAGTAATAGAACAAAGAAGAGAACGTGACCATAAAAGAATCGATGAAAAATATGATGAAAGACTAAAAACAATAGAACAAAACTACCTGGAAAACATAGAAGGATTAGATGAATAAATCATACATATAATAATCTTCATAATAACTATAATAAAATAATAAGTATAAGATTAAACTAGTTAAATAATTAATCATAACTATAAATTTTATTAAGGTAGTATGATATTATACAAAAGTAATGTCATGTGATATTGGAATCAATACTATTTTTGCAATGTTTTTTTTATTTTTTCTTATTCTTTTTTTGTGGCGGTGTCTTCGAAAATTTAGGCTGTTTTATAAATATTTAATTTTTTTTATCAAACAGCCTAATTGCTATGTTTTTGTCCCTATTGTAATGTATTTTTAAAAAAAAATAATCAGGGAGGTTAATTATATTACTTTAATTAGTAACTTTTATCGTAGTTGTAGTGTTACGTTGGTTTTTATATGCTAATCTGTCTTGTGTCACTATTTCAATAGAACTATATTTGTTATATGATGGTATGTTAATATTGTTAAGATTTAATACTCCATTTGTTGAGTAGTAGTACATTGGTTGTGTACCATTCTTAAGGCTGATACCATTTATTTTTATAACACATTTATTAGGACCTGCTACTATATTTCCAAGGTAATCTTTGATTAATGCAGTTATTGATAGTTTGTGTGTTTTAGTATTTACTGTTGCATCTGCTATTAATATGGTAATATTTGATCTTTCCACTTGGAACTTGGATGTATTTCTTATATTTTCCTGGTAATTCTTATTGTAGAATCCTGCAAGTATTGTATGATTTTTAGGAGTCATACTTCTTCCATCAGTTATACCAGATAAACCTAATGGAACTGTGTACTTAGCTGTTGCTGTACCATTTACAATTTTTACTTTAAGCATTTGTCCTTTTGAATCTTTCAGTGTTATACCATTTACTTTGAAGTAGACGAATTCATCCGCGAATTTTCTTAGAGATGTACTTTTCTTACCATTTGTGGTATCATAAACTTTAGCGGTAAGTGTTAATACTTGACCTTGTTTAATTGTTTTAACATTACTTGAGACTATTATTGATGCATTTCTTTGTGAAACATGTATCTTTACTTGATTACTGTCTGATGCATTATATTTATTTGTTCCCACATATTTTGCTGTTAGTTTATTTGCATTTCTCATATCTAAATTAGGTATTACTGTGGCTGTTGCTACTCCATTGGTTACTTTAACTTTTAGTGGGTTGGATGATCCTGTTAGTTTTCCATTGTCTTTAATTGTTATACCATTTAGTTTGAAGATTACATTTCCTTCATTTAATTTTTTATTATTTTCATCGAGTATACTAGCTTTTAATGTTAGTTTTTCTCCTATAATTCCACTTGTTGTTGTTACTGTTATTTTAGTATTTAATTTACCTATATCATCAAATATATTGTTTCTTATTAGAACATTTGTTCCTTCAGTAGTTATTGTTCCACTATATTTGGATGTATCTGCACCTGTGTTATTGTATATTCTTGCTCCACTATCAGATATTATGGCATTTCCTTTTGTTTTAGCTTTATTTGCTGTAAATGTATTTTTTTCTATGGTAGCATTTTCTATATTTCTAATTGCAGCTCCACTTTGTGCAGCATTATTTTTAAATACAGTGTTTCTTACAGTTAGATTACCTGGACTATCTATTGCTCCTCCTTCTGAATAATCACTTGTTACTTTGTTTCCATCAAATAAACATGAAGTTACTATTAAAGTTTCCCCATTACTTACTGCACCACCATATCCTTTAGCAGTATTGTTTTTGAATATACTATTTGATATTTTAGCATAACCTTCAAATCCATTCCAAACTGCTCCTATGTCATGTTCTGAAGTATTTTTAGTAAATGTACAATTGT
Organism: Methanosphaera stadtmanae; assembly: GCA_015062815.1. Lineage (GTDB taxonomy): Archaea > Methanobacteriota > Methanobacteria > Methanobacteriales > Methanobacteriaceae > Methanosphaera > Methanosphaera stadtmanae_B. The sequence goes on from SUTP01000121.1 coordinate 1,954, forward strand.
TAATTGTTAAATTACCTTCCTCATGACCTATTGCTCCAGTATCATGTCCTTTATTATTGTTAAATGTTGTGTTTCTTATGTTTAGATTTCCTTTTGTATTCTCTATTGCACCAGAAAAGTCTGCTTTATTATTGTTAAATGTTGAATGGGTTACTGTTACATTACCATCAGTACTGTAAATTGCTCCACCAGATAAAGATGCGTTATTGTTGTTTAATGTGGACAGAGTTACTGTTAAATTAGCATCTTTATTGTATATTGCTGCTCCACCACATTCAAGATAATCATCATTAGATGTACCAGTTACATGGTTGTTATTAAGTGTAGAGTTGATTATGATTGTTTTTCCTTCTGTAAATATTGCAGCTCCTTGTCCTAATGCTGTATTATTATTCAATATACATTTTGTTATTTTTAAATCTTCATAATTTAGAATTGCTCCTCCATTATTATGTCCAAAATTATTGTTTAATGTGGAGTTTGTAATATCTACATAACCTATAACATTATATATCGCTCCACCATATAGATTTCCATTGTTATTGTTCAATTTAGTATTTTTAATGTATAAATGACTTTCTTGATTAAATATGGCTGCACCAACATCACCATAATTACTGTTGAGTGTGGAATTTGTTATGTTCATAACACAATTACCAATATTAAGTATTGCTCCACCATCTTCTGCATAATTTTCTATAAAAATACAGTCTCTAATACTTACTGTGGAATGAGTATTATATATTGCTCCACCAGAACTATCAGAGTTTGTTGCTTCATTGCCTATAAAAGTACAATTTATTAATGTTAATTTTGCATTATCATTGTATACTGCTGCTCCAGCATTACTTGCACTGTTATATGTAAATAATGAATTTTTAATAGTTAAATTACCTTTGTAGTTATCAAGTGCAGAACCATCTGTTCCGAAACAATTTTTAATTTTAATATTATTTATTGTTACATTTGCTGAGTTGATTCTTAAAAATTGATATCGTGCATTTCCACGGATAGTTTTTCCATTAGCATTAATAGTTAGTTTTTTAACTGCATCATTTAAACGTATACTTCCGGTTAATGTAATGTCTGATTTAATATTAACTGTTACTGTATCATAGTTTTTATTTGTTAGTGCGTTATTTAATGTGTTATAATTTGTCACATCATAACTTTTACTAGCAGTTTTAATAGTTTTATTATCTTTAACTATTTCCTTTTGATCTGTTACATCATTCGTCATGCTAGATTTTGCATAATTTATACTACTAGGAGTATCTGATACTATATTATTTATACTATCTATAGTGATAATATCTTCAGATACTTCTGTAGCACTAGCAACTCCTATTAATAGTATTACTAATGTAACAGCCAGAATCATTCTCTTAAAGTTCATATTCTTCATTTCCTATTTGATTATTTATGAAAATTTTATACCTTTTTATAAGTATCATTTATTAGTATTTATTTTATTTATTATATAGTTTTATTTTCTGATTAAAGTCCAAATTGATAATATTTTCATAATATATTGGATTAAAAATATGAATTTATTATTATGATAAAATGAATATGGAATAAGGGGTTGATGTTTAAAAATATAAACAATCCCTGTTAATTGATTCTTTCTAATTTGAAAATTTAGTCCGTTATTATTTTTTTATTAAAAATTTTCAAACGGCCTATCGCGGAGGATTCTTTTGTCATATCTTTGGTATAATTTTATAAAAAAAGTAGAAATAGTTAGTTTATTTCTATTGTGCTGTCTATGATTTTATTGTTTTCTACTGTTATCTTCCAGGTTAGGTATGTTTTTTCTTTTATCTTGAATATTTTTTTTGATAGGTTTAATGAGTAGTCTGTTCTATTGTGGTATGTGTTTTTCTGTATTTTTGATTTGTGTATTGTGTCTTCGTCTGGTTTTGTTGTGATGTGTATCTGATTGTCTTCATATTTGTTGAAGTATAATTGTGTTGTGTTTTTTAGTAGTTGTTGTAGTTCTTCTGGTATTCTTATCTTGTATCTTGTATATGTTTTCTTGTTTTGTCTGTTGGTGTAGGTTGTTTTTGTGATT
>SUTP01000122.1 GCA_015062815.1 Methanosphaera stadtmanae
TAATCTGTTCTGCCATTTTGACCTCATTTTTAATCATCATGTCTATGACTTCTTCGAGCATCTGTTCTTTGCTTTGAAAATAGTAGTAGTATGTGCCTTTGGCTATTTGTGCCTTTTCTATGATTTCGTCAACACTGGTGTTCTCGTATCCCTTTGTTAGAAACATATCATAAGCTATCTTTAACAGCAAAATACCTAGACACAAAAACCACAAAAATAGAACAAACAATAACAAAAAACAAAAGACTCATAACACTACTAAAAGAAAAAAGAACAAGTCTAATAAACCAAACAGTAACAAAAGGACTAAACCCTGATGCACCAATGAAAGAAAGTGGAATAGAATGGATAGGAGAAATACCTGAAAATTCATCAATAATTACATTCAGAAGAATTTGTGAACTTAACCAAGGATTACAATTTCCTGAAAATCAAAGATTAAATAAAAAAGAAAAAAATTCCAAAATATATATTACTGTAAAATATTTAAATTCAACTGATAAAAAACGAGAGTACATACCCAATCCCCCTAAAAGAGTAATTTGTAATGAAAATGATATAATAATGGCGCGTACTGGAGCTACAGGAGAAGTGTTCTCCAATTTAAATGGTGTTTTTCATAATAATTTCTTTAAAAATTATAAAAAAAATATAAATAGAGATTATTTATTATATTATTTGAAAATGGATTCAATAAAAAATATATTATTAATGAAAGCGGGAGTAACTACCATTCCAGATTTAAATCATGATGACTTTTTAGAAACTCCATTTATTTTATATAAATTAGAAGAACAAAAAAAATAGCTGAATATTTAGATGAACAAAGTGAAAAAATAGATAAAATTATTGAAAAGGTAGAAAGAAATATTGAACTCTTGGAAGAATATAAAGAATCTTTGATTCATCATGTGGTGACAGGTAAGGTTGATGTTAGAGGTGTTGAACTATAACTACAAACATATAATAATTCGAAAGGTTAAATAGTAGAATATTGATTAATTAACTTTAATTTATAAAATAATAGGATAGTGGTTGTTATGTCCAAAAAAATTAAATTACCATCACATGGTTCAATAGAGGTAGACCCTAAAAAATCTACAAAACAAGCTTATTATTTCCAGAATAATGCTAAAAATAATTTGAGTATTATAAATTCATTGACCCAATTTAGTACATTAGTAGTGCTTCCTACTGGGGGAGGTAAAACTTATACTGCTACTAGTTGGCTTTTATCTAATGCTGTTGATAAAGAAAAGAAAGTTTTGTGGATTGCACATAGACAAATGTTACTTGATCAAGCATTAATAAGTTTTGATAGTAATGCTTATGATAATGTTTTACCCAATATTTCTGAGTTTAATTATCGTATAATTAGTGGTAATCATCCAAAACATGATCGTGTGAGTGATATTGAAGCTGATGATGATGTAATTATTGTTAGTAAAGATAGTCTCATTCGTAATTTAGAAGCATTAGATGTTTGGTTAGATGGTGAAGATGAAATTTACATGATTATTGATGAAGCTCATCATTCTACTGCTAAAACATATCGTAGAATAATTGAACATGTTAAATCAAAGGTTAATCATTTGAAGTTAATTGGTCTTACTGCTACTCCTATTAGAACAATTAAGGAAGAAGAAAGTTTATTGACAAATATTTATAATGATAGTGTAATTAACTCTATGCCTGTTCATGATGAAAATGTATTAGGTATTAGTTATGAAATTGGATTGAAAGAATTAATTACTCGTGGATATCTTGCTAAACCTATTCCTGTTGAACCAAAAACTAATATTGATTATGATAAGATTCTTAGTCTTAAAGATAAGAAAATAATTAATACTACAGGTTATCTTCCTGAGGAAATTGAAAATGAACTTGCAGATAATGCTGCTCGTAATAAAATTATTGTTAATCATTATTTGGATAATAAAGATACTTATGGTAAGACTCTTATCTTTGCTATTAATCGTACACAAGCTGCAGCATTGAATGGATTATTTAAAGATAATGATATTAAAAGCGATTTTGTTATATCTGGAGAAGTGGATGATGTTGGAGTTAATAAAAGGAAAGACAATAATAAAATCATTGAAAAATTCAAAAATGATGAATTGGATGTTTTGATAAATGTTAATATCCTTAGTGAGGGTTCAGATATTCCACAGATTCAAACAGTATTTCTTACACGCCCTACAATTTCTAATATATTGATGACTCAAATGGTTGGTCGTGCATTAAGAGGACCTACAGCTGATGGTGGTACAGAAAAAGCATATATTGTATCTTTTATTGATAATTGGAATAATCAAGTTCAATGGGAACGTGTGGGTAATTTATTCTTTGATGAAGTTAATGATTTTGTGGATGATCCTACAGAAAAACAGAAATATGATTTACAAATGATCTCTTTGAAGAAGATAGAAGAATATGCAAAATTATTAGATGGTAGTATTGAATCTGAAAAACTAGCTTTTATTCCGTTTAATAAGAGAATACCTTTAGGTATGTACACTTTCAAATATGATGAAAAAAATGATAATCCTTTAGAAGATAATGTTGATAAAACATATCAAATATTAGTGTATGATAGTACTAAAGAAGCTTATGAAAATATGCTTAATGAAATCGAAGAATTATTTAAATTATATGATATTACAGAGGAATATCTATCGGATGAACAGTTGGAACTATTAGAGAAAAAATGTCAAGATACTTATTTCTTAGGTGAAATGATACCTCCTTACAGTAGTGAAGACATTATTGCTCTTCTAAAATTTTATGCTCAGAAAGAAGCAAAACCTTTATTCCGTGAATTTGATTTAGAAAATAATGATGCTTTAGATATTGTAAAAGTTGCTCAAGAAATTATTGATAAAGATATGAAACGTAGTCAAATAAAGGATTATGTTAATTCCGTATGGAATTCTGATAAATATTTATTCAAAGAATTCTTTGATAATCGTGTTAAATTCTTTAAAGATCAGTTATATGTAGAATTGGATAAATTAGAAAATCCTGAAGAATATGAAGAAATGCCACATTCAAAACCAGGTGAAGGAGATATTCTTAAATTATCTTTGTATGAAATACGTAAAATTGACAGAGAATATGAAAAAGAATTAAGAGATGGTGCGTTTGAAAAATCTTTAGATAAAGATGGATTTTATGTATGTCAAAAATGTCATAAGAAAAGTAAAAGTCGTGTAGGATTTGAAGTAGACCATATAAAAGCACTTAATAAAGGGGGACTTAGTGTACCAGATAATCTTCAGATTTTATGCAGTTCATGTAATAGTAAAAAAAGTGATAAGTGATTAAAGTGATAGATTCTTATTATACTCCTGAAATAATAGCTTATTATTTTTATACGAATGAATATGGAATTAATCAAGTATATGGTTCTATAAATAAATTATACGAATTAGATTTTATATTTATACATCCTACATACAAATTTAACAAAAATTCTTTTAAAATTAAGATATTGAATTATTTAGATTATCTTGATGATAAAGAAGATTATTTAAGAAGTTTAGAAGATGTTGAAAAATATTATGATGAATTAAATATTGAATTGGAGGATGTACCTCAATTATCTTCTTTAGATTATTTCTTTATAACTGTAAGATTGGATAAAATATTATCTAATAAAAATTTTAAACGAATCAAGTTACGTACACTTCTAAAAGAATATGGTTACAAACGTCGAAGTGATAATGTAATATTATACATTTATGCTTGTATGTTATTTTATCATATTGAAGGATATTATAATAATGAAGAGATAGATTTGTATAATTTAAATATTGATAATATGATAACATTTAAAATTACAGATTATTAACATGAAAATAGAGAATAGAAATCATAGAAACATTACTTAAAGTTTATTATAAATTCATATAGTATATGAATTATTTTATTATTTTTTTCCTTCACTATACACAAACTTTACGAATTACTTTTTAAAAAAATGTCCCTAAATCATTCTAAATTTTTCCATTTGTTGCACACCC
>SUTP01000123.1 GCA_015062815.1 Methanosphaera stadtmanae
TTTTTTCTTTTATTAAAATTATATATTATATTATATATATAATAAATGTAGGATTAATGTTTTTGGCGATTTTACTGATGCTGCTATATTATTAGTTATTAATGTTACAATGAAAAAGATTACTGGCATTAATAATGATGAAGTATTGAAAGAATTAATTGATGTAATTAATTCAAATCAATCAAATAATAATGACAGTAGCTACAGAACTTTTAGCGAAAAACATCCAGAAGTTGATCTTCAGAGAGTCTTGTCAAATTTCAAACAATCTGAATATTCAAATTATGATTTTGAAGCTAATGGAAGTAGTTTGGAATATAGGACTGTTGATTCCATCTTTCATGATATTTATAAATGTATCATTTATCTTGGCATTATCGGTATTGTTTCGTTTGTTTCATCTTTCGTCTTTTATGCGTTATTAAGTATCTCTTCTTCTCGTCAAATCACAAAAATTCGTTCTTTGGTTTTTAATTCTGTAATGCATCAAGAAATCGCTTGGCATGAAAAAACGAATTCTGGTGAATTATCTTCAAGTATTATTAGTGACTCTCTGCTAATTGAAGAAGGAATTGGCCCTAAAATCGGTATTCTACTTCAAAATTTGTTTACCTTTGTGTTTTGTATTGCCATTGCTTTTATTACCGGTTGGAAATTAACTTTGTATCTATCTATTTCACTTCCGGTAATTCTCATTATCATTGTTGTTTTAGGTAATGTTATAGCGAAATGTACTAAAAAGAGTCAAGAAAGTAATGCTATTGCCAGTGGTATCGCTCAAGAAGCATTTTCACAGATTCGTACTATTGTTTCTTTTGGAAATGAACAAAAAGAAATTGATAGATATGTTAACAAATTAAAATCAACTAGAAAATACAGTATTCTTAATGGAAGTACTTTTGGAATCTGCTTAGGCTTAATTTTTGGTTTTGCATATGCCTCCTACGGTATTGCTTTTGTTAAGGGTTCACAATATATTAATAATGGAAGTATGACTGGTGGTGAAGTTATTAAAGTCTTTATGGGAATTGTAATGGGGATTTTGTCGTTTTCAGGTTGTGGTAATGTTATGAATTATTTTGGCCAAGCTGTTGGTGCAGCATCAAAATTATTCCATATCATTGAAAGACAACCAAAGATTAATAATGAAAACGGTAGATGTCCAAAGCAATTGCTTCATGGCGATGTTGAGTTCCGAAATGTTCATTTCAGCTATCCTGCTAGACCTGATATTGAAGTTTTAAAAGGAATCAGTTTCAAGTGTCAACCAGGTCAAACTATAGCACTTGTTGGGGCTTCCGGATCTGGGAAATCTACGATTATCCAACTTTTGGAGCGATACTATCTTAAGAGTGAAGGTGACATTTTTATTGATGGTGAACCGATTGAAGATTACGACATTCATTGGCTACGTACTCAAATTGGAATTGTTTCTCAAGAACCAAACCTATTCGATACAACGATTGCTGAAAATATATCAATTGGTTGTCAAAATGCTACACAAGAACAAATTGAAGAAGCAGCAAAGTTGGCCTACGCTCATGATTTCATTACTAAATTACCCAACGGTTATCAAACTAATATTGGTGAAAGAGGTTTACAGTTGAGTGGAGGTCAAAAACAACGTATATGTATTGCTCGTGCATTAATGAAGAATCCAAAAATATTATTATTGGATGAAGCTACATCGGCATTGGATAATAAATCTGAAAAAATTGTTCAAGACGCTTTGGTATCGGCATCTTCTGGAAGGACTACTATTGTCATTGCTCACCGTCTTACCACGGTTAAAGACTGTGATTGTATTATTGTCATGAATAAAGGCGTTATTGTTGAATCAGGTACTCATGATGAATTAATGGGTAAACAAAATGTTTATTATAACCTTGTTAAAAATCAAAAAATGAATGTTGATGATAATGAAATTTCCGATAATGAAGAATTTAATGATAGTTCTTCTCATGCTGTAAAAAAGAGCATAGATGAAATTGAGGATAATATTGAATCTGATCTATCTCGTGTTCTTTCTGTTGTTTCTAATAAATCATGTGAACATAATACTAATGCAGTAACACATTTTAAATCTAAGAAAAGTAATGATAATGCGCTTTCAAAAAAATCCATCACAGGCCATATGAATTGGAAACGTTATTTAGAATATAGTAAACCTCTTTGGTGGGCTATTCTTTTAGCTTGCATTGGATCTGTCATTAATGGTATTATCCAACCAGCGTTTGCTTTTATATTATCTTCTGCAATGGGTATGTTTAATGAACGTGGTGACCAATTACTAAAAGATGGAAAATTTTGGGGATTGATGTTTGTTTTACTTGGTGTAGTTAACGTTTTTTCATATTCTTTTCAAATTGGGGGTTCCACTATTTCTTCTTTTTATTTAACATTTACTCTTCGTAAAGAAATGTATAATTCTATGATTAGACAGGAAGTAGGATTTTTCGATTGTAATGATATTGGAAGTGACCATCAATCCTCAAATAAGCCAGATGAATCGACATCTAATACAGGAACATTAACAGCTAAACTTTCTACTGAAACCTTATTAGCTCATGGATTAAATACGAATTTGTGTTGCTTTATTGAAATTATTATTACAATTATTGCTGGTTTTGGTATTGCTTTCTGTAATAGTTGGAAAATGACATTTGTTTTACTAATTATTACTCCATTCCTTTTTGTTGGTACTTTTATTGAAATGAATTCTTCTAAAGATAAAACGAAAGAAAGACTCAAAGCTCTTGAAAAAAGTAGTCAAATTGCAATTGAAGCAATTACTAGTATAAAAACGGTTTATGCTCTTAATTTAGAAGATCATTTCTGTAAATTATATACCGAAAAATTGAAAGAACCAGAAAAACGTCTTGAGCGTAAACATTACGTTAGTGGTGTCGCTATTGGTTTTAGTAATTGTATTACATATATTGCTTATCTTGTTGGTTTCCTTGCTGGTTCAATTCTTATTAAGAATGGTAAGGGTGATGTGGGATTTACAAATATTATTAGAGCATTAATGGCTATTGTTTTTACAGCTATGTCTATTGGTAGAACGAGTTCAATTGCACCAGACTTTACTAAAGCTGTTGATGCTTTTGGTCGTGTTTTGGAAATCATTGATCGTCAATCCAAGATTGATGCTAGTGATCCAAAAGGTGTCAAGAACGTTCCATTCAAAGGTAGTATTTCTTTCAATAATCTTCGATTCTGCTATCCATCTCGTCCAGATGTTACGGTTTTACGTTTAGGGAATGAAAAAATTGAAGTACCAGAAGGTAAAAATTTAGCTCTTGTTGGAGGATCTGGATGTGGTAAGAGTACCCTTATTGGTTTGTTACTACGTTGGTATGATACACAACATGGCGATGTTAAAGTTGATGATCGTCGTAATACCGATTACAATATTAAATGGTTACGTGAACGTATTGGTATCGTTAATCAAGAACCAAGTCTTTTTAATATTTCTATTAAGGATAATATTCGTTATAGTAAGGAAGATGCTACGGATGAAGAAATCTATGAAGCTGCTAAAATGGCAAATATCCATGATTTCATTATGTCTCTTCCAGAAGGGTATGATACGTTAATTGGTGGCATGGGCACTTCTCAAATGAGTGGGGGTCAAAAACAACGTATAGCTATTGCTCGTGCCATGATTCGTAATCCAAAGATATTATTGCTAGATGAGGCTACATCTGCTTTAGACGCTGAGTCAGAATTAATTGTTCAACAAGCCTTAGAGAAGGCTTCTCAAAGTCGAACTACTATTACTATTGCTCATCGTTTATCTACGATTAAAAATGCAGATATTATTGTTGTTATGAGGGAAGGAAGAATAATTGAAATGGGTAACCATGAAGAATTGATGAATAAAAAAGGAGAATATTATGAAATGGTTTTAGCTGGCGATGGAGGTGCTTATAATAATTGATATTATTATTATTATTATTATTATTATTATTATTATTATTATTATTATTATTATTATTATTATTATTAT
>SUTP01000124.1 GCA_015062815.1 Methanosphaera stadtmanae
TCATCAGGTATTCCTTCAGAGACTACTAATGAATTAGCTAAATATTTATGGGATAAAATGTTATTTAATTGTACATTAAATCCATTAAGTGCTATACTTGAAGTTACTTATGGTCAACTAACTGAAAATGAATATTCCCTTCAAATTATGGATAATTTAATTGATGAAATATTTAATGTGATTATTTCTTCTGGTTATACTGTTGACTGGAAGTCTGCAGAGGAATATAAACAGTTTTTTTATTCAAAATTAATAATTGATGCTTATAAACATGTTTCTAGTACTTTACAGGATATACAACATGAAAATAAAACTGAAATTGATAGTTTAACCGGAACTGTTATTTCTCTTGGTGAAAAAAATAATGTTGATGTGAGTACTAATAAGATGATTTATAACTTAATTAAAGCTATTGAAGCCAAGTATTTATGAAAAAAGAGGGGGTTATAATAATTCTTTTTTCTTTTTATCATATTCTTTTTGTGTTATTGCACCTGTTTTTAGTAAATCATGCCATTGTTTGATTTCATCTGCTGATGACTTTGTTTTGGTTTTTTTAGTAGTTTTTGTTTTTACCTTTTTTGTTTTGGTTTTAGGTAATTGTGATTGTAATAATTTTAAAGTGTTTGTTTTGTTTTTTCTTTTTTTACCATGACGTTTTCTGTGACGTTTTCTGTGACCTTTATTGTTATTTGTTAAGGATGATGCTATTAAAGATATTATAACATTATTTAGATTTAAATTAGACATTGATCCTTTTAGTAATGTTTTCATTAATACATGTGGAATCATTATATCAGTTCCTTCGTTTATCATATGTTTTTAAATTATTATAGGAAGCATGATTATATCCTTTTAAATTTTTTTTGATTTATTCACTTCTTATTGTTTGAGACTTCCTAATTTCCCTAAATGTCTTATTTTTTAGTATATTAATGATTACTATTAAGTTTTATTAGTATCAGAAAAAACTTTTCTTTAAAAATATTAATATCATATTGAATATTCATGAAAATATACTCAAAAAACAATAGAATTTAAAACTATAATACCAATCAGATATAAATGTTTAACCAGGGGATAAGTGATAAAATGACAGATAATCAATTATATGAAAATGGTATTAATAAAATAATAAATCTAACAGGAAATATAAATGAATTATCTGAAGATTTTATTAGTTTATTAAAACAGAATGACTTATCACTTCAAGAAGGATTATCTATTCAAAAAAAACTTATTGAAGAATTTGAATATGGTCTTATAAATATAGATTACATTGAAATATTCTTCGAATACTTAATTAAAAAGGAAATACTTAAAGATACCTTAAAGAATAATGATACTTCATCTATTAAAAATAATTTAGTGGAAGATTCCAATAAAATAAAAAACTTTGATGAAGAAGAAAAAATATCCATTTATATGCATAACTTAAACTATAAAACAAGAATATGTCCAAACTGTAGAAAATTACTATTAAAAAAAGATAAATACTGTTACAATTGTGGTATGGAACTACCAAAAATTAAAAATGCAGTACCAAAAATCATTAAAACACATACAGAACCTAAAAAAAACTTATTTCAAAGATTCAACCAAAAATCCATTAATAACCTTAAGAATAAGTACAATGAAAGTATTGATATAAAAGAAACTAATCATAACATAATACATTATGATTTAACCATTAATTATTTAATCAATCTTGAAAATAAATATGCAAATAAGAGTCTATGGAATCAGTACAGACATTTATTCTTGGAACAATCAAGATTATACTCAAAAATCAATGATAAAGATAAAGAATTAGAAACTGCATTAAAATACTTCATATGCACTATTAATCCATGGAGAGATAAAATAGTTAGTTTTAATGAAGAATATATCAATAGTGAAGAAACAGAAAAACTAATCAAACTAATAAAAAAACATAAAATACGATTTAATCGATTGGAAGAGTTATACATTCATGTATATAAAGAACTTAAAATACCATCAGAAATAATACCAATTGAAGAATCCTTCAAATATTTACTTAACTTAATAATTGGTAAAACACCAGAAGAAATAAACAAAGAAATAAATGAAAGAATCATAATAGATAAAACAAAAAATTACACATTCTCAAACAAAAATCAGGAAAAAGTAATCATAAAAGAATTAGAAAAATGTTTTAAATAACTATAAACTATCATAATATTCATAAGCACCCATAATAGAATTTAATATTTGCCTGTTTTCAATTTTAGAAGCTTCAACAAAAGAAGTTTCTAAGAAATATTTTATTGTAGATAATTTATACTCCACAGTACCTTCCCCAATATCTTCTAGCTCCATTTCAACATATTTTGGCTTCTTATCATCTAATCGGAATTGTGTTAGTATTTCTTCCCTTAAATTATCATTAATAAATGTTTCCAATATTTTTATAGTATCTTCGGACATATTATTTCCAAATACCATTGCTGCATGAAGATCTTCTTCATATTCCTTATCTTCTTTTGAATTTTTACTTAATTGGTTAATAACAGATGAATAAGACTGATAACCATAGGGTATGAATCGGTTTTCAGTTGTATGTGATGCAAATTCACTACTTGTTATCGCTAAAGAGTTATTAGTTAAACAAAACCAACTAAATGCTTCTAAATACTTATTAGATTTGACATTCAATATATACATTAATAAGTGATTAAAAATTTTAGAGTATAAATGATGTGTTAATTCATGAATAATAGTACTTATCTGTTCTGAATCATATAATCTATCATCAATAAATATCACATTACCAACATAAAAGCCCGTATTACTTCCCTTATTTTTATATATGCATTTTGTATATAAATTAGCAATATAAATAATCTTTTCTAAACAGGAGATATTCTCAGGAATAGATAACTTTCTTTGACCATAATCAATAATATTCTGTATTATCATATCATAAATATTACTAGTAATTTCTGTATTATGAATTAAGGACATGTTCTCTTTGTTAAATAATTCATCAAATGAATTAATGGTTTTACCAAATGTTTTATCATCTTTAACTAAAAAAGAATTACAAGTATCACAATAAGTATTTTCCATACTATTTTTTATACCACAACTAGAACAATAAATAATCCTATCCATAAAAATCACTTTATATATATTAATAATATATACTATTAAATAAATAATAGTATTGAATATAGTTACTAAAAATATTGTAGAAGGTAATTATTATGAAAAAGGAAGATTATAATAAAGGAGTTAAAAAGATTCAGAAACTCACAGGAACAAGTGATAATCTCAATGATACATTTAAATTAAACATCAAAAGTCATAATATTACAAATGAAGAAGCAATGGAATTAAGACAAAAATTAATTGATGAATACTCTAAAGAAAAAATAACTTATACAGAAATTGAAGCAAGACTTAATGAACTTATCCGTGAGTACACAAAAAGTCCCGTTGTAGAATCTAATAACGAGAATGAAATTAAAATTTCATTTAACAGTAAAAATAATAAAAATCATATAGAACATGTAAATACCATACATGACTTGATAAATGTTGCTACTATACTACCATCAGCTACTTTAAATGAAATTAATAAAAAAATTATTTCAAAATTATAGAACAACATTTTTTTAGTATAGGTGATAATATGACAGATGAAAAACCATTAAAATTTGTAGAAGCCTGTTATGACTCAGAAGAATATGGACAACTTTATGCATTAAATCAGGAAATACCTGAGGAAGAACTTGAAAAAGCAAAACCATACATGAAAAAATTCACACCAAGATCATTTAAAAATATACTAAATGTAAGTGGAAATCCCTTCGGATGGATGTGTACAAAAGACGATGTTCCAAAAGCTGAAGAAGCATTAGGCATAACAGAAACTCTTGAAAAATTTGAACAGGAACAGGCAAAACTTAGAAAAGAATATAATAATAAAAGTGTTCTAAAAAATGAAGCTATGAACCAATTAGAATCAGCATTTAGTCA
>SUTP01000045.1 GCA_015062815.1 Methanosphaera stadtmanae
TCAAAAGAAAAAAAGAAAAAAATATTATTCACTATGGATTATGTTTGAATCTTTACGTACATTATTATCTCTATTTAACCAAGCTGTATTATATGCATCTTTAAGAGTATGCATATCAACGCTTGTATAAATTTGAGTTGTACTTAGATTACTATGACCTAGTAACTGTTGAATAGCCCTTATATCAACACCATTTTTAAGTAAGTGTGTTGCAAAGGAATGCCTTAACACGTGCGGTGTTACTTTTTTAGTTATTCCCGCCTTTTTAGCGTATTCTTTAATCATTAATTGAACATATCTTGAAGTTAATGGATGATTTCTTTGATTTACAAATAAGTATTCATTATCCATGTTTCTTTTATCTAAATACTCATGTATGAGTTTTAATGTCTCATTATCAAATATAACCAATCTATCCTTTTCACCTTTACCTCTTATTCTTATGGTATGTTCTTTTTCATCAATCGCATCAGTTTTTAATGTTATTAATTCGGAAATCCTTAAACCTGTCGAATATAATAAAGTGAGTGTTAATTTATTTCTAAGGTTTGTTATATTTTTAGGGTTTGATTTTTCTGGATTATAATCATCATCTTTTGCATGAATCAAATCATAAACTTCTTGTTCATTTAATGCTTTTGGTAATGATTTAGTTCTTTTTGGTATTTTGATTTGACTGGTGATACCTACTTCTATATATTCAAAGAATTTCTTTATGACAACTGTAACTAAATACAAATAGTTCTGGGAAACTTCTTTGTCTCTTTTTAAATATTGTAGATATCGTTTAAATGATCTAAGTAATGATGTTTCATCTTTTAATTTTTTTTCTGATAATAAAAATTCATAGAAACTTTCTAGTATTGATTTATATGTTTTTAAAGTATTTGAAGAATAACTTTGTATGTCCATATCTAAAATATAATCATCAATTTGATCTTCAAAATCTAATTCTTCTAAATAATTACTTGTCATGATTTCATCTCTAAAATAATTATCAAAAAAAAATAGTAAGAGTGATGAAACTCTTATTTTCTTATTTGGTTACAATTTTTATGGTTTCAGGTTTTTTTACAACTTCACTCATTTTTACTGCAGCTAAACATTCTATGTTTTTTTCACGAGCTAAATCAACTAATCTTTGACTTATTATACCATCAAAGACAACAGTATCTACATTATCCATCTTTTTTATTTCATTAAATAAATTTTGGACTTCTACTGTTTTAATAATGTTAAAATCTTTATCTAATAGATTGCCAGTATTTGTACCAGATATATTAATCAACATTTTTTCATATTTATTTTCTACTATCTCTTTTGGACTTGTTTCAACTGGTTTTTCTATTTTTTCTAATTTTTCTTTATCAGCACCCACTGTTTGAACAGAATCTACAGTTTCATCTTGTTTAATTGAGTTACTGTAGTTAATATTTTGAATTGATTGTGGTTTATCAGCAGGTTCTGAATTAACACCAACTGAATCCTTTGTAGTTTGATTTTTATCCTGTGTGATTGATTTGTTGTGAAATTTGTGTTGATTATGATTATAATTTGCATGATGTACTATCTTATTGACAGAGGTTTTATTTTTAAGTGCATATAATACTTGATCTTTATCTAAGTATTCTACTTCTTGACCTCTAGGAGCTCGGGTTACATAATCAATATTACCTACTTGAAGTAATTCTTTTAATATTAAGTCTCCACCTCTATCACCATCTAAAAATACTGTTACAGTTCTTTCTTTAGTTAAATCAGCAACAGTTTGTGGCACATTAACTCCTTCAACAGCAATTGTATTTTTTATTCCATATTTTAATAGATTTAATACATCTGATCTACCTTCAACAATTAAAATTGCATCCGATGTAGGAGTATTTGGTCCTGCTGGTAATTTATCATCACCATATTCGATAATTTCTGGTATTCTTATAGATTCTTTAACTTCATCAATCATACGTGAACTTTCTGGAGTAAATTCATCCATCATGTTCTTGTATAATTCTTTAGCTCGTTCAACAATAGTTTGTCTTTTCACAGCACGTACATCTTCAATTTTTGTAATATGAATACTTGCCTCACAAGGTCCAATCCTATTGATTGTTTCTAATGATGCAGCCAATATAGTTGTTTCTACTCTGTCTAAACTGGACGGTAGTACAATTTCACCTTTTGTTCGACCTGATTTATTAGACATGTCAACTTTTATCCTACCAATCCTTCCTGTTTTTTGTAATTCTCTTAAGTCTAAACTATCACTTAATAAACCTTCAGTTTGACCGAATATTGCACCTACAACATCAGGTTTTTCTACAAAACCTTTAGCATTAATTTGAGCATGAATTAAATATTTAGTAGTTGTAATCTCATCCTTAACCATGTAATAATAATCTTCATCATTATTGTATTTGGCTTCTTTTTTGTATGACATCTTTTTCGCCTTATAATTATTTTAAATAAAATTAAAATGTTATAAGAAATGAAAAAAAATCATTATATAATATTTATTTTAATGTAAAACTGTTAATCTTATAATTCTAATTAGATTAATCATAATACTAAAAAACATTTTAGTACTATTCAAAGTTATATATATTACAATAACTTTTTTACTTCGTTATATAATATACAATAAATTGTATATTTTAGGTACTATATTATTCTTATGGTACTAAAAACAGAATTAAAAATATTTATCTAAATGAAATTTAAATAATTAAATAATATATTCTACTTAAAACAAATATTAAAATGTGTATTATAAATAAAACCGGAGGATTTTTAAGAAATGGAAAATGCATTAATCAGAGTAGTTTTAGACATACTAAAACCACATAGCCCCTCATTACCATCATTTGCTATGTACTTAAGTAATCTTGATGGTGTTGATGGAGTTAACATTACATTAATAGAAATCGATAAAGACACTGAAAACATTAAAATAACAATGGAAGGTCCAGATCTTAACTATGAACAAATTAGAGAAGCTATCGAACATTATGGAGCATCAGTACATAGTGTAGATGAAGTTGTTGCAGGTAAAAAATTAGTAGAAGAAGTAACAACCCCTCAAGACTAAAATTATTAAACTTTTAACCACCTAATTTTTTAAAATTATAACTTTGGAATTGAAATAAAATGTCAAAAGGAAAAATAACACCTAAAAATATTTTACATCAACATAAGAAAAAAAATAATCCTATCACCTTAGATAATTTACTTGAAAAAGCAAGTTCTAACAATGTAGCGGATGCAATGAAAAATTTATATGGAAAACCTGGGTTAATTAAAGATATAAAACCAATAAATCCTTCATATAAAGTAGTTGGTAGAGTGAGAACTGTAAAAACCAATTCAAATGATTGGGGTACAGGAATTAAAGCTATATATGCATCAGAACCTGGAGAAATATTATTAATAGATTGTTCTGATTGTGAAAATGCAATATGGGGCGAATTGGCTTCTCAAGCAGCCAAAGAATACGGAATTAGTGCAACCATAATTAATGGTGCTAGCCGTGATACTGGAGAAACCTTAAAAACAGGATTTAAATTATTCTCAAAAGACACAATGTCAAATGCAGGACATCCATTAAATGAAGGTACCATTAATGAAAGACTTGTGATTGATGATAATGTTATTATCAACGGCGATATTGTTGTTGCTGACAGAGATGGAGTAATAATCATCCCACAAGAAAACGTTGATGAAGTAATTAAAGAAGTTAATAATATTAAAAAATTTGAATCTGATTGTGTCAAGCAAATAATAGAGCAAAACGCACAACTAGATAAATTAGTAAACATTAATTAATAACTCCCCCCAACTATTTTTTAAAAAAAAAAAATAAGAACATTATTATCCAAATATCTAATTATGTATGAAGAAATATTGAATAAAAATATAGGAATCATCGGTGCTGGAAATATTGGACAAGCACTCACATGCCAATTAGTCAATAAAAATTTTCCTAAAAATCAAATAAGAATTTCACATAATAATTCTAATGCAACAACAGAAAAATTAAGAAGATTATCACTTGAAAATATTGTGACTAATAATCAAGAAATCATTGAAAAATCAGACATAATCATATTTTCAGTAAAACCACAAGATTTTAAAAAAATGCCTAAATTTGAAACAAATTCCAAACAGAAAATAATTTCATTTATGGCCGGAATTGAAGTGGAAAACTTAATTGAAAAAACTAATAATGAAGATATAATAAGAGTAATACCAACAGGACCTGATACAATAATAAATTCTTCTGCAATAGCAGGTTTATATCCAAATGATAATTTTACATCACAATTACTTAATTTTTTAGATATTCAATTTTATGTTGTAAAAAATAATTATCAAATGGATTTAATGACCCTTGTTGGCTGTTTACCTGCAGTATATTGTATTTGTGATCCTACAAGTGAAGAAAATATGAATGCTATAGTCAAAATAGCTGATGATTTTCCAGAATTTATAGATGCATCTTTAAAAACAATTCCATTAGTTCCAAAAGAAAATAAGGGAGCATTTGTAAAAAAAGTTTCAACACCTGGAGGAGTAACAGAAGCTATAATAACTAGTTTAAGAGAAGGTAACTCGTTATATGATTCATTGTTAAAAGGTATTGAACGAAATCATGAATTATCTTAAAAAATTATAAAAATTTTATACTAGTTTTAAAGCTATTAAAATCCTTTAAATATTTTATTTAATTTTTTTAATCATTTTTAACATATAATTTTTTTAAATAGATTGATTTAGAAAATAATAGCATTTATTAAACTGTTTTGAATAATGAATATTTTATTATTAAAACTGTTTTATATATAAATGTATCCAAAAGTATAAATAAGATAAAAAATAAAATATTAAATAGTAAATAAATTACATTAAAATTGAATTAAATTCAAAAAACTAATATTATCATAGAATGAAATAATAACCACATGAAAACATGAACTCCAAAAAAACAACTAAAAACTAATTTTACAAATAATTTCAATATGACAAAAGATATCAGGATTATTTTATTCAAAATAATATTTTAAAGATTGATAAAAAAATGTCTAATAAAAAAATTAAATTTAAAAAAATAGGTACTGTTAGTCATATTAGTAGTACTAATAAGATAATAATACCCTCAAAACAAACTCCAAAAATTGGCTTAACATTAGTTAATAAGCAGAAAAAACCAATTGGCAGAATTAGTGACATCTTTGGATCAACTAAGAAGCCCTATATATCAGTGAAAACAAGTAAAAAATTTAAAAAAGTCAAAGAAGGAGACGAAGTATATCTACCGCCAAGAAGAAATAATAGAAGGAGGATGAAAGTACGGCACTCTTAAAAAGAAAAAGAAGATATGGAAGACCTCATAAAACTACTTCTAAATCTAATTTATCAAACACGAAAATACCTGAAGAAATACCAAGTGAAGACGAAAATACTGCATCCGAAGCTGTTAAAAAACCTAAAAAACCTGGAAGACCAAGAAAAACAAAAGTCAATGATGAAACCGTGGAAAATCCAGAAAAACATACCACAACAATTATTGAAAAACAAGAACCACCTAAGAAAAGAGGACCTGGAAGACCAAGAAAAAACAAAGATACAAATGAAAAAACAGATAAACCTAAACGTGGACCTGGAAGACCAAGAAAAAACAAAAAACCAGAAAAAGAACCAGAAAAACCAAAAAGAAAACGAGGAAGACCAAGAAAAAACAAAACTACTGCTGATGAAACAAACACTACAACTGAAAAACCAAAAAGAAAACGAGGAAGACCAAGAAAAAACAAAAAACCAGAAAAAGAACCAGAAAAACCAAAAAGAAAACGAGGAAGACCAAGAAAAAACAAAAAACCAGAAGAAGATACTGATAAAAAAGAAGAAACTAAAAAAACTAAAAAAACAAAAGAGAAAAATAAAAAACCAAATCCTCTACTCGAAATCATGGATAATTTCAAAGATGACAAAACAGATAATGACGAAGAAGATAATTCAAATGATGATTTAAATGATTTCAGCATATCCGAACCAATGGACCAATCTGATGTTATAATACCCGAAGAATCAGACATAGAACTTATGACAAACTCAGATATTGATGTTGAAGAAATCATAAAAATTGATACAACCGAATCTGAAGATTTAGAATTCGAACAAACAAATATTAATGGTCTTACTGAAAAAGAACAGATGAAAGAAGACGTAGCTGAAATTGAAAAACAAGAAACTATCTGTCCAGAATGTGGTTCAACTAAACTTATCAACGACCATGAACGTGGAGAAGTAGTATGTGGTAATTGTGGATTAGTAATTGATGATAATCTTGTTGATATGGGTCCGGAATGGAGAGCATTCGATCACGAACAAAGAGATAAAAGAACAAGAGTAGGGGCTCCAATCACATACACAATACACGATAAAGGTTTATCAACAATGATAGACTGGCGTAACAAAGATATCTATGGAAGAGATATACCTGCAAGAAACAGAGCACAATGGTACAGACTCAGAAAATGGCAGAGAAAAATTAGGATAAGTGGAGCCACAGAAAGAAACTTAGCATTTGCTTTAAGTGAATTAGACCGTGATTCATCCAGATTAGGTTTACCAAGATCTGTTCGTGAATCTGCATCAGTTATCTATAGAAATGCTGTAGAAAACAAACTCATAAGAGGCCGTAGTATTGAAGGTGTAGTAGCTGCATCATTATATGCTGCATGTAGAAGATGTAAAGTACCACGAACACTTGATGAAATTGCAGAAGTTTCAAGAGTAAGTAAAAAAGAAGTTGGAAGAACATATAGATTCCTTACAAGAGAATTACATATCAGACTTCCACCTACTTCCCCAATAGATTATGTTCCTAGATTTGCTAGTGAGCTAAATTTATCTGGAGTAGTTCAATCAAAAGCTATTGAAATCATTAACCAAGCTATGGATAATGGACTAACAAGTGGTAGAGGACCAACAGGTGTAGCGGCAGCTGCATTATATATTGCTAGTGTTCTATTAAATGAAAGAAAAACACAACGTGATGTTGCAGATATTGCTGGAGTAACAGAAGTTACAATCAGAAATAGATACAAAGAATTAACAGAACAACTAGATATGGGAGTATCCTTATAGATTCTCCTTACACACTTTTTTTTCAAAATTAATTAAACAAGACTATAATTACTTTTTATAATATATTCTAGCTCTATATAAAACTTATATTAGAACTAAAAAGTTAACATCAAAAACTCTTTTTAAAAATAATATAAATATAAAATAGGTTGATTTACACTCAAATTTTTATTTTATACTAGCAACAAGTGTAAGATGAATGTAAAGAATAGTAATCAATATAAAAAAAACAACAAATAATAAGTATTTATATTAAAAATAGAGGATAATTTCATGCAACAAAGAAACATCTATTCTATAAATTCAAATTATACAAACATAAGGATTTTTACAAAGCAATAACTTCAAAAAAAAAGATAAAAATAAACGATTAAAATAATTTAACGTTTTAATAAAATATTCGCAATCCATATTATTACGAATATTGCAACAACAACATATAAAATTTTTCTTTGTTTACTGACTTGTTGTTGTCTCATTTTATATTGTTCTTGACATTTATCAGAACAAAAAGATTCTGATAATGGTATAGGTTTACCACAAATTGCACAATGTCTATGCGCTTCAACTGCCATAATTTTGTCCTCCTTAACTTTTAATGAGTGTTCCAATTGGTTCTGTTATAGCTTTTTTAACATTTTCAGGAGCATTACCGTTTATTACAACTGTTTTAATACCTGACCGTTTAATAATTTGAATAGCAGTCCGATCAATAAATTCATAAGTACCAGCTTTAGTTTCATTTGTTGAAATAATTTCCATTAATTCATCAGTACTTACCTCATTAATTAGTTTTGCATCATCAAATTTATTAGGATCTTTATCATACAATCCATCAACACTAGTAGCATTAATAACCAATTCTGCACCAACATATTCTGCAAGTATACTAGCAACAGCATCAGTACTATGAGCTGGTTCAGTACCACCCATTATTACAATTTTATCACATGCTGAGTATTCTAATGCTTCTTGGAAATTAGTAGGTATGCCTGGATAAGATACATCTTTAAGAGCTAATTGTAATAAGCGTGCATTAATACGTGTAACCTGAATTCCAATTTCATCACATATAGATTCAGATTCTCCCATATCTCTTACTACACCAATATAATCACGTGCAGGCCTTCCTCCACCAACGACTATGAAAATTTCATGATCATTATTAAGTTCTTTTATAATTTTAGCATAATTTTCGAATCTTTTATTATCATATTCTTTTAATAGTATAGATCCACCAATTGCAATTACTATACGCATTAAAACTACTCCTAACTTCATTAATTTATTACTTAAAAATAATAGTAAAGTATTACTTTTATTATTAGTAATTTATATCAAATATTATTGATATACTTATTTATCCAAAAAGAATACAAGCAAAATATAAAATACTAAAGCAAACATAAATCATAATAAGTACAAGAAGTGCTAACATTTTTAATAAAAATTACAATTTTATTTATTAGATTAAATCACTGATTATTATGAACAGTTAACAGACACTTAAAATGAGAATACAATTTAAAATATGCATAACCTCCGTAAATATATTCTTATTAATCTAATAACAAATAATCACAATTATCAATTCATTTTAAAGAAAGAAAAATAATAACTCAATAGGGGACTATTAAATGAGTGAAGTATCTTCAAAAGAAATGTATGAAGTAAAAAAAACACTAAAAGAATTAGAAGATAAAAGAGGACGAGGAACTGAATTAGTTAGCGTCTATATACCACCAGATAAACAAGTAAGTGATGTAACAAAACAAATGCGTGACGAATTAGGACAAAGTTCCAATATAAAAAGCAAACAAACAAGAAAAAATGTACAATCTGCAATTGAAGTAATTATTCAAAGATTGAAATTATTCCCAAAACCACCAGAAAAAGGGTTAGTATTATTCGTAGGAATGATACCAAAAGGAGGTCCGGGAACAGAAAAAATGGAAACATATGTATTCCAACCACCAGAAACAGTCCAAACATACATTTACCACTGTGATAACCAATTCTTTGTAGATCCATTAAAACAGATAATAGAATACAAAGAAGTTTACGGTGTAGTTGTACTAGATAGAAAAGAAGCAACAATAGCAACATTAAGAGGAAAAAGAATCGACATTGTTAAACAATTAACTAGTGGAGTACCTGGAAAGCATAAAGCAGGAGGGCAATCACAAAGAAGATTCGATCGTGTCATTGAATTAGCAGCACATGAATTTTTAAAACGTATAGGTAGACATGTGGATGAAGCATTCCTTCCAATTAAAGATGAACTAAAAGGAGTATTAATTGGAGGGCCAGGACATACAAAAAATGATTTTGTAGAAGGAGAATATTTACACTATGAAATCAAAGATAAAGTAATTAATATAGTTGATACATCATACACTGGAGACTTTGGTGTAAGAGAAATCATAGATGAATCTGAAGATACTCTTGAAGAAATGGACATCATGCAAGAAAAGAAATTCATGAAAAGATTCCTAACAGGACTTATATCTGAAAATGGACTTTCAACTTATGGTGAAAAAGAAGTCAGAACAAACTTACAAATGGGTGCTGTGGAAGTGTTACTCATATCTGAAAACCTCAAAACAAAAAGACAGACTTACACTTGTCCAGCATGTGGAACAATTGAAATGCAAACAACAAAACAACACCAGGAAGCACCTGAAAAAAGATGTCCAAAATGTAATGAAAATATGAAAATCACTAAAACCCAGGATACTGCAGAAGAATTAATTGAATTAGCTGATGAAGTAAATACACATGTAGAAGTTATTTCAATTGAAACTGAAGAAGGAAATCAATTAGATAAAGCATTTGGTGGAATTGCAGGAATTTTAAGATATAAAGTGAAATAATATTTTTATCTAACTTTTTTTTAAAAAATAAAAATAGTGAATTATTTTAATAAAACAATTTTATATTCAATAGTATTCATGAATACAATTTTTTTAATATAAAATACATGTTAAAAGCTTAGAAATTAATAAATAAATTTATATTCCCAATTTATAATCCATAATAATTTACAAAGAGATAGTTACTATGAATTCTAGAAAACATTTTTTTAATGAAAAAAATATAAATAGGCTTCGTGAAATTACATCAAATAATATATTTGAAATTAATAAAGAAAGAATAGAATATATTAATAAAAGAAATAAGAAACACGATGTAAAAAAATTAGAAAACAATGAAATTAATGAATGTAATCTGTGTGGTTACAGAACAGAATATGAATTCTTACCCTTCTTAGGACATTATAGAAGAAATGAAGTATGTCCAAACTGTGACTCTAAAAAAAGAATTAGGGCATTTGACTTTTTTTTAAAACATTATACAGATCTTTTTGAAAAAGAAAATAAAGTATTGCATGTTGCTCCCGAAGTACCAATGGCTATTGAACTAGAAAAAATTAATGGTGATAATTACATTGCTTGTGACATAGATGATAATAGACCATTAAACAAAGAAACCATAGACATACATTCAATACCTTATGATGATAATACATTTGATTATGTGATATCCAGTCACGTTATGGAACATGTATTTGATGACGATGCTGTATATAAAGAAATATACCGTGTTTTAAAACCAGGTGGAATGTATTTATTTTTAATTCCCTCATTATATAGTTTAAAAAACACTTTTGAATTCAAACAAATAAATACAAAAGAACTTAAAAAACGATACAATAAACAAAGTGACCATATGCGATATTATAGTCATGATGATGTATATAGAAAACTTTTAAGAGCCGGCTTTATAATAAAACGAGAACAAGCTTTAGCATTAAAAAATTATTTTTTAGATGAAACCAAAAAATATAATATTAGTCCAGAGCCAATATATATTGCAATAAAAGAATCAGAAGAACGATTTAAAGAATATAACACATATGAATGTAACGTGTGTGGATACAAAACAATTCATGAATACCTACCTCGAAAAGATGTAGTTAATAATATTTGTCCAAAATGTCGTTCTCATAAACCATTAAGATTACTGACATATTACTTAGATAATTATGAAGATATGACCAAAGATAAGAAGATACTACAAGTTTCATCTGAAAGAGGTTTGGGTGTGAAATTATATGAAGAACATAAAGAAAATTTTACTTTATATGAAATTGATGAAAATACTGACATAAACCATCTTCCATTTGAAGAAAATAATTTTGATTATATAATCTCAAATGACACTTTATTAAATGTGAAAGATCATGAAAAATTACTAGAAGAATTTTATAGAATATTAAAACACGGTGGAAAAAATATATTTATAATTTCAACAATATCTAAAGAAAATAAAAATGAATCCAATACAGATACAGAAACTCAAGAAGAATACACCTATGAAGATATAAATAAAAAATTAACACAGGCACAATTTAAAGTTATACATATGAAAACAAAAGAATTGAAAGAAAAGGATGAAAAAAGTTTTGAAAAATATAATATTGGTTTAAATCCTATTTTCATAGCTGAAAAAGAGGTTTGAAAATGATATGTAATATCTGTAAAGAAGAAGTAAACTTGCAAAAAGCAAAAGATAAGGACGAAATATGTCCTAATTGTAAATCAACAAGTGATGAAAGATTATTTTATCAAGAAATAGCAAAACATTTGCAGGACAATATGAATATTTTACTATTAAATGAAACTACACTCTTAAAAAATAATCTAATAAAAAATTATTCCATAAACTATCATCAAGCAACAGAAGAAACTTTAAACGAAATTACTGAACCTATGGATATAATTGTATCTAATTACATTATTGATAATGTAAAAAATGAAATTATTATATTAAATAAACTTACTGAAATATTAAAAGATGATGGAATTTTAATACTAAAAGAAAACACTGATTTAGAATTGGATATGAAAATAGAAGATTTGGCAATAAATATTAGTGGCAATCCTAAAACAAGTAGATTATTCTATGGTAGAGAAGGATCTAGAAGAGTATTTGGAAAAGATTTGATAGATGTTCTAGAAAGCAAATTTTATGTTAGCTATGAAAATCCAGAAAAACAAGAAAATAATCTTTTATTAAAAGACAGATTAACTAAAGATCCATTAATTACCTGTAAATTAAAACCAAAAGAAGATCAAAAATCATTCGAAATAAACTCTTGCTATTCTACATATGAACATAATTATTCTAAAGAAAACATAGAAGCTCTCCTAAAAAAAATTACGAGAAAAGAAACTAATGAAATTGCAGCCAAAAGTGAAATAGATTACAAATTTTATCAAATTAAAAGCAAAGCAAAACCTATATCTGAAGATATTGGAGAAATTGAATGTAATCTATGTGATTATCGTACTAATTTAGAATTTTTAAGATTCAATGGAAAATCCAATGAAAGATGTCCACGTTGTAAATCATTATCTCAAAGTAGAACCTTAGGATATTATCTAAAAAATTATACTGACATATTCACTGAAAAAAATAAAATATTACACACTTCTGAAGATGAAGGATTAATTGAACTAATAGATGAATATCAAGGTTTCAATTATATTACAGCAAATACCGAAGAAAAAAAATTAAATAAAGAAATAATGGAATTTGAAAATATTCCTTATCATAATGATACATTTGATTACATTATATCAAGTACTCTTTTAAACACCCAAAATATAAACAAAAAAATATTAAAAGAATTTAACAGAGTACTAAAAAAAGAAGGAAAAATAATATTAATTTCAAATAAAGAACCTTCTTTAGAAACCTTTAAAGAAACAAATTTTAATATAAAAAGTTATGACTTGAAAAAAGATCATGAAAATGAATTTATTAAAAATAATTTATCTGATGATTTAATATATGTTGGAACCAAACTTGATTAATCACCACCCTCTTTTTTTTAACAACAATCAACATTCAAATAATTAGAAATAAGTCTAATATTTTAACTAGTTTTAAATTACATATTATTTATTTTATTCCTAAATTAAATTTAATAAAAGTATTATTAAAAAATATAAAGAAATAATTATGAAATCTACATGAGATATGTTAAAAAAAAACTTTTATAGTTTTACAATCTCAAAAGAGAATTTTTCAATTTTTGAAATTTAATTATAAAAAACAAGTATTAATCATATACATATTATAGATAACATATTGTTTAATATAATATAATATTTTTATAAAATTATTGAAAATAGTAATAAAAATAATCCCAAAAAATAAAAAATTTACAAACATTTAAATACTAGCACATACTTACCTATTAATAGAAAATGAACAATGATAAAAAAAATTGTTTATTTTATAAAATTTTTACATAAGTAAATGAAGGTGATGAAATTAATATAAAATGAGTATTGAAAAAGTAAAATATGTTTATAAATCATATTCATACAGAATTTATCCCAATAAAAAACAGACAGATATGTTAGAAAACATATTTGAATCATGTGACATTTTATACAATGATTTATTAGAACTTAAAATCAATCAGTACAAAAACAATAAAACATATTTATCAAGAAATTACTGTATCAATCATTATAATAATATACTACTTAAACAAAAACCTGAATTAGACATAATACCACAAACAGCTCTAATTAATGTAATATATACATTAGACAAAACATTTAAAAAAAATATATCAAAAAATAAATTTCCCAAATTCAAAAGACAATATGCAACTAAAAAAACATTTAAAATTTTTAATATTAATGATTTGAAAATAGATTTTAAACACAACAAAATATACATAAAACCATTTGAATCAATTAAAACAAAATTACATCGAAAATTTGAGGGAAACATAAAACATATTATATTTAAAAAAGAAGATGATCAATATCATGTAATATTTGTAGTTAATGCTAAACATAAAATATTACACCATACTAAACGAGGAATTGGTATTGATTTAGGTTTAAAAGATTTAGTAATTACATCAAATAATGAACGATACTATAATCTAAAAGTTTTATATCATTATGAAAAAAAATTAAAACGATTAAATAAGGAATTATCCAAAAAAGAGTACAACAGTAAAAATTATCTTAAAACAAAAAAGAAAATAAATAAAACACACAGAAAAATCAAAAATATACGAAAAAATAACTTAAATCAAATATCAAATAAATTAATTAAAGAATATGATTATATAATAGCAGAAAATATAGACATCAACCAATTGATAAAGTCTCACAATATATCAAAAAGTCTCATAGATGCATCATGGAATGAATTGTTAATACAACTAGAATATAAAGCCAAATGGAATAATAAAGTATTTTACAAAATAGATCGTTATTATCCTAGCAGCCAATTATGTTCTAAATGTCATAAAATAAATCCACTTCTTAAAGATGTTAACATTCGCACATGGACCTGTCCAAATTGTGGTGAAAAACATGATCGGGACATAAATGCTGCCAAAAATATTTTATATAGAGGTTTAAAGGATTTACACATATACTAATATTTCTCTTAGGGTGGAATTTGTACATGTTCAATATTAAATTGAAACATAATCAAATTAGTATTTATAAGAATATCTTATAAATACGTGGGTGGGTGAGAAATACATACAGGATAACATAAAATATGGATTATATTAACAGTAATTAATATTATATTAAAAATCATGACAAAACTCAATGATTAAAGCAACATTAAATTATACATAATTATCAATAATCTAAAATATAAAAATCTCATCTCTCAATAATTAATGTTAATATAATCATATTATATGTTGTAGGGTAGGAAATATCCGAATTTATGCTTGTGGAGATAATATCAAAACAAGAAGTTTATTAATAGATATTTCACGAGAGGGATTAGTCCTTTAATCCCCCCAACCATATCCTAACATTATTATAAAATAGGAAAATATGTAAATTATCATAAATAACAATATATAAAACTATTCACAGTAGGGTAGGAAATATCCGAATTTATGCTTGTGAAAATCAAACAAGAAACTTAA
>SUTP01000046.1 GCA_015062815.1 Methanosphaera stadtmanae
TTTTTTGCAGAACTGGACAATGCAAGTAATGCTGGTAAAGGTTTACCTGAAATAAGAGTTATACTAGCTCCACCACCACTACTTATATGAGTAATAGAATTATCTAAGTCCATGTTACTTGCTGCGGCTGCTAAATGACCACCACCAATAATAGAATAACCTTCAGAATCTGCAATAGCATTCAATAAATCTTCAGTTCCTATTTTAAATTCAGGTCTTTCAAATACACCTGCAGGACCATTAGCAAATAATGTTTTTGCACCAGCTATAATTTCCTTATACATTTCTATTGTTTTAACACCTATGTCAAATATCGGTAAATTAGGAACATCCTCAACATCATAATCCACTCTCTGATCATCTTCCAATATACCCAAGTCAACAGGTAAAATAATTTTATCAGAATAATCTTTAAGCAAATCTTTAGCTATATCAATAAATTCATCATAACCACGTTCAGATATGAAATTTCTGTTATATTCCTTTAAGTCAACACCCATTGCCACAAGGAATATATTTGCAACTAGTCCTGTTGTTAAAACACAGTCCACTCTACCAGTTCTTAATGAATTTGCCATCACATTTATAGAATCATCAGCCTTAATTCCACCAAGTACATATACTCTTGGTTCCACAGCATTATCCAATATTCCAAATAATGAAGTTAATTCTTCTTCCATTACACGTCCTACTAATGATGGTAAAACTTGTGAAAATCCTATGAGTGAAGTTTGTGATCTATGTGCTGCTGCAAAAGCATCATTTATGAAATAATCTGCTAATGGAGCTAATGTTTTAACAAGATGAGTATTTTTTTGTTCATCTATAGTTAATTTAGGCATTTCTTCTGAATAAAATCTCATATTTTCAAGAAGTACAATTTCTCCATCAACCATATTTTTTATAGTATCCTGTGCCTGTTTGGAAAAAATAGAATCAACATATTCTACATCCTTATTTATAATATTAGATAATGCTAATGCATGCTGTTTTAATGGTGTGAAATCTGATTTACCCGGTCTGCTTTGATGAGCTAGAATAACAACTCTTGCTCCCCTATCTGATAATTCAGAAATTGTTTTTGAATGAAGAACCATTCTTGTATCATCAAGTAATGCTCCTGATAAAGGATCTACAGGTGAATTTATATCAACTCTTAAAAGTACTGTTTTTCCTTCAAATTCAAAATCATCCATAGTGTTAAATTCATATTCCATAAATATGACCTCATTAATTTATATTAAGCTTACCAAATCAAGTAATGCTTGCTTTTGATCATCTGCCTTTATAATTCCTGAAGCTAATAAAACACCTTCCGTACCTAATTCTAGTGCTGCTTTCATATCTTCACCAGTTGATATTCCGGCACCACATAATACTGATATATCCTTATTAATTTTATGAATTTCTTCAACAGTATTTTCTACAATTTCAGGATTTGCTTTAGATACAGGTATACCTGAACCTATTAATTCAGGAGGTTCTATTGCAATATAATCAGGATTAAATACTGCTACAGCAGCACTTGTTTTTACATTATTTGTACATAATACGCTTTTTAAGTTTAATTCTTTTGTTTTTGTAACTACTGAATCTATATCTGCAAGAGTTAATCGTTGTTCTGAATGATTTATTAAAGTTCCTGTGACTCCTGTTTCCATGACAGCTTCCGGTAATGTTGATCCTGTGTGACTTCCAGGCGTTATTGCATCCATGTGTTGGGAATAGACGGGTATGTCTACTTCATTAATTATTGGATATAAGTCAACTGCCTGTGGTGCAATTGCCATATTTATTCCACTTTCTTCACTTGCTTCTTGAACATATTTTGATAATTGTACTGCATTTTTTCCAGTTGATTCTACATATGTTTTATAGTTAAGTATTATGATTGGTGTTTCTGATTTAGTCATTTAAATTACCTACTCCAAAAAAATCTAATTTTGTTTTAGATGAACTTTTATTATAATATATTATGTCTAAAGATATTATAGTAATTTTTACATTATTAAAAATAAAGTATAAATATAAGAATGTTTAATATTAATTTGGAAAATTAAAAAATAATAATTAAATTAAAAATACAAAATACAAAATATATATAAATTGTATATTTTATTAAACAATGTACAATATTCCAATTAAAGATTAAAATATTAACAATAAAAAATAAAAGATTAGATTATATGATAAGTTCAGAAACAACAAGAAAAGATTTAGAAAAAAAAGGCTATAGATTCGCAGGTAATCATTTACATAGTGCCAACAAGATATGCCACTGGACTAGAAAAAGTATAGTCGATGAAGGAACATGTTACAAAGAACAATTCTATGGAATAAAAAGTCACAGATGCTTACAAATGACACCATCCATAGACTATTGTCAACACAAATGTCTCTTCTGCTGGAGAGATACAAACATAACACAGACATCATGGGACACAGATGACTACGACGATCCAAAAACAATAATAGAAGACTGCATAAAAAATCAGAAACAGTTACTTTGTGGATACTTCGGTAACGAAAATGCCAACCCCAAAAAACTTGAAGAATGCACAAAACCGAACAATGCAGCAATGAGCCTAGCCGGAGAACCACTATTATACCCCGAAATAAATCAGTTAATACACGAATTTAAACGACAGGACTTCACAACATTTCTCGTATCAAACGGTGAAGCACCAGAAAAAATAAAAGCACTCGAAGAAGAAGAACCAACACAACTATACATATCACTTGATGCACCAAATGAAGAAATATACAGAAAAACATGCCTTCCACAGGTAAGTAACGGTTGGGAAAAATTAAATGAGAGCATTGAATTATTATCAACATTAAATACCAGAAAAGTACTCAGAATCACCGCAGTAAAAGGATACAATATGATAAACCCTGAACAATATGCAAAAATCATAGAAAAAGCTGATATAGACTACGTTGAAGTAAAAGCATACATGTTTGTTGGTAACTCAAGAGACAGATTACAATGGGAAAATATGCCTAAAACAGATGACATGCGACAATTCAGTCAAGAAATTGCAGATAATTGTAGTATGGAAATAATAGATGAAGTTCTAAAAAGTAGAGTATTATTATTAGGAGATAAAAAACCAACCAAATATAATAATTAGGTGATTTTTATGAAAGGAACAATAATAGGACTAATAATATTAATAATCATTGGAATAGGACTATTTGTGCCAATTTCTAGCACAAATATAGCAAGTAATAATTCTAATGATAATAACAATAATTTAGAAAATCCTATAGCCATAACATATGGAGAAACAACATTCAACAACAATAACTATAAAACAGTAGTGGATGATTACTTCAAACATAATGGTAGAATAAATCTTGAAAACGCAAATCAGACAGTCATAACTGCATACGATGTAAATAAAATATCCCGTGACATAAGCCAGAGAACCTACAATGAAAATCAGATATTATCATGTGCAATGGTGGATCTAAGTAACAATAATGATATCACAGTAGACGTTGATCAATCAACAATAACAACTGTAACCGCACAAATGTATAAATCAGCACTAAGTTCCTCAGGAATAACAAAGGGACATGTGGTAGTAACCTCACCTACAACAGCAACAGGTGAATCAGCACTTGCAGGTGTCATGAAATCCTATGAAACAGCAACAGGAACTCCAATCCCAGAAGAACTAAAAAATGCAGCTAACAAGGAAATATACACCCAAAGTGAAATACTCGAAGACACCAATGCCTCCAAAGAAGATGTTGAAAAATTAATAAATCAAACAAAAGAAGAAGTTGCTAAAAAGAATACAACTGACCAACAAACAATAATCACAATCATAAACAACATAGCAAGTAACAATAACATAAATCTAACACAAAACAATGTCAATAATTTAGCTGACAGTATAGGCCAAACACAATCAGTACAAGATCAAGCAGCATCATATCAAAATCAAATATCCCAATATGTTAATAGTCCTAAAGCTCAATCAATATTTGATCAAATAATGAGTTACATACAATCATTCATTAATGGAAATTCAATAAATATCAACAATAACGTTAACACTACTAAAAATTAAACCCCATTAATCTTTTTTTTTAAAAAATAAATAAAAATAGTAAGAAATAAGTAAATAATACTTATTCCATTTCTCGAAGAAGAGCTACAGCCTTTTTAGCTGCTTTTTCCATTGATGTTTCAAATGAAATATTATTTTCTCTTAATATTCTCTGACCTTCCTCTTCATTAGTACCAGTTAATCTGATAACAATAGGTCGTTTTTTAATTGATTCATTAGCAACATTTACAATAGCATGAGCTACATCATCTGCTCTTGTAATACCACCTAAAACATTTATGAAGATAACCTTAACATTTTCATTTTGATGTACCAATTCAAGTGCCCGGGTAATATTTTTTTCAGATGAACCTCCACCCACATCAAGGAATGTTGCAGGTTTTTCACCATAATATTCAATTAAATCCATACCCGTTAATGTAAGACCGGCACCATTACCAATAACCGCAATATCACCATCAAGTTTTACATATGCAAATTTTTCATCTTTGAATTCTTCAAATTCTTTAAGACGAGTTTGTCTGAAGAATGCATCATCATCTATAGCCATTTTTGCATCTGCTGCAATAAAACCTTCAGAAGTTTTTATTAATGGATTGATTTCAGCAACTGTTGCATCATAACTTTCAAATGCCTGATATAACTTCCATATAATATTTCCTATACCTGAAATTTCACTACTTGGAACACCCATCTCTAAAGCTATATTACGTGCCTGATAAGGCATAAATTCATCTAATGGTTCTATATATTGTCGGACAATTTTTTCAGGAGTTTCTTTAGCTACCTGTTCAATATCCATACCACCAGCAGTACTTGCCATGATTAAAGGTTTTTTAGCATTTCTATCTAGAATTATACTTATATAGTATTCATCTAATTTGTCAGTTATTTTTTCTTCTATCAAGACTTTAGTAACTTTTTCACCCTGAATTTCTTTCTGGAAAAGTTCTTCAGTTCTTTCTGCTGCTTCTTCAGGAGTATCTGCAAATAAAATACCTCCAGCTTTTCCACGTCCACCACTTAAAACTTGTGATTTAACAGCTACAGGCTTTCCAATAATTTTTGCTTTTTCTGCTGCTTCTTCAGGACTGTCTGCTACGTAACTTTCTGGTATTTTAATATTCACTTTTTTGAAAATCAATTTTGCTACATATTCATGTATATTCATATCGACACCGTTAATTTATTTTTTCAACAATTTGCATTCCTTGTTTAAATGCTTCCATGTTCATATCTTCTGTTCCTTTTGGTACACTTTCTAAAATTGCTTTTTTAGCTGCTTCCTCTGATATTAAACCGGTTATTTTAACAAATGAACCTAACATAACAATATTAGATACAATTTTTTTACCAATTACATCTTCAGCTACTTTAGTTGCACTTGATTTATAATATTTAAGTTTTTTATCTTTAATGATACTTTGTATTTCTTCTTCATAAACAAGTTCAGGATCAACAATAAGAATAGCATTTTCCCTTATATCACCTATATATTTCATCAATGCTTCATGACTCATTGCTACGAATACTTCTGGATTATCCACCTTAGGATAATCAATTACTTCATCACTTAAGACCACATCTGTACGTGAAGCTCCGCCTCTAGCTTCAGGACCATAAGATTGTGTTTGTACAGCATGATTTCCATCATGAAGTGCAGCTGCTTTTGCTATGATAATACCACAAGTTAAAACTCCTTGTCCACCAAATCCACCTAATCTTATTTCTGTTCTCATTTTAATCACTCATGTATGCTTTCTTAATATTATCATCAGGATTTATATCGGACTGTTGTTTAATAATTTTATCAAGAGCTTCTACAAATTCAGTTCTTGGATTATTTACATAGACTCCTGTAACAATTTTTCCTTCTAATTCTTCTTCAGACATGGATTCAGCTTGTTCTATTGGAATAGTATTTTCTTCAAACCATTTAATCATTTCAACAGGAGTTCTTATTTTATTTTTACGTCCATAATATGTTGGACACTGTGAAACTGCTTCTATTAAAGAAAAACCTTTATTATTAAGACCATCTTTTATAGCCATAGATAATTGAAGTGGTTGAGCTGTTGTATATTTGGCAACATAAGATGCACCAGAAGCCCTAGCTATTTGAGCTATATTAAATGGTTTATCTGTAGCCCCATATGGAGCAGTAGTTGCAAAACTACCTTTAGGACTGGTTGGACTAATTTGACCACCGGTCATACCATAAATATCATTATTTATACAGATAACAGTTAAATCAATATTTCTTCTGGCTGCATGTATTAAATGATTTCCACCAATAGCACTAGCATCACCATCACCAGTAACTACTATTACATCACGATGTGGATTTGATATTTTAAGACCTGTTGCAAAAGCTAATGCACGTCCATGAGTTGTATGTAATGAATCACATTTTACGTATCCGGGTATTCTTGAAGAACATCCAATACCAGATACCATGTTAAGATTATCAAATGATTTACCTGACATTTCCAAACCATTAAATATGGTATTCATTACAACACCATTCCCACATCCAGGACAGAATAAATGAGGTAAACGTTCTGGACGTAAATATTTCATGAACCTATGAGAATGTTCTGTGACTTCAACCATTATTTATTCCTCCATGATTTTATCTAGAATTTCTTTTGGTGTATGTAAAACTCCACCAATTTTTGAAACCAATTCTACTTTTGCATGTTTACCTAACACACGATCTACTTCTAGGAATACCTGACCTAAATTTAATTCAGGTACAATAATTCTTTTCGCATTTTTTGTTAACTCAAGTAATGTTTCTTCCGGGAATGGCCATACTATTCCAAGCTTAATATAACCTACTTTCTGACCTTTTTGGCGTGCCTGTTTAACAGCAGTTAATGCAGACCTTGAAGGAATACCATAAGCCAATACTATAGTATCTGCATCATCTAAAAATTCTGTTTCAATCATAGCCATTTCATTTCGTTTACTTAGAATTTTATTACATAATCTATTGACTAAATCGATATGTGTTTGAGGATCATCAGTACTTGGATAACCTCTTTTATCATGAGTTAAACCTGTTACATGCATATTAAATCCATCACCAAATGCGGGCATTGGACTTACACCATCTTCTGGTGCATCATAAGGCAAATAAACACCATCAGTTTTTTCAGGTGCTTTTCTTGGAACAATTTCAACTTTTTCAGGAATTGTAACTTTTTCCCTCATATGTCCTACAATTTCATCTGCAAGAACTAAAACAGGACAACGATACTCTTCAGCTAAATTAAAAGCTTTAATTACATAATCAAAACATTCCTGAACAGAAGCTGGAGCCAAGGTGATGTTTTCATAATCTCCATGTGAACCCCATCTAGCCTGCATCATGTCTGCCTGGGCAGAACGGGTAGGTTGACCAGTTGATGGTGAACCTCTTTGCATGTTAATAATTACTATAGGTGTTTCAGTCATTGTAGCATATCCAATATTTTCCTGCATTAAAGACATACCAGGACCACTAGTTGCTGTAACTACTTTTTGACCACCCCAAGATGCACCGATAATAGCACCTAATGCTGAAAGTTCATCTTCCATTTGTACAAAGTGACCACCTAATTTAGGTAATCTTTGAGACATTATTTCAGCTATTTCTGTTGAAGGTGTTATGGGATAACCAGCAAAAAATCTACATCCAGCGGCTATTGCACCTAATGCACAAGCTTCATTTCCCTGTAAAAAATAATGTTCATCAGCCATCTTAATCATCATCCTCTATATCAATTGCTTGATCAGGACACATTAAAGTGCATAATCTGCATTTTATACATTTGTCAACATCAAAAATAGGTACTTTTACACCTTTATGATTTATAACATCTGAAGGTGTGTATACATTCTTTGGACAAACATTAACACATAAAAAGCATCCTTTACACAATTCTTCATTCAAGTATATCATTATCATTACCTTTATTTGTTAATATCTTGATTTTTCTCAAATTCAAGTATAACTATAAGGAAATTTTCTATTATTCACTACCTTATTAACTATTTAACTTGTATAACTAAAATCATGAAATTATCATAATAATTTTAATTAACTTTAAAAAAATATAACTATTTTTTAAATTTATTTGGATTTCAAGATTCTATATATTACTTTATAATTTATGGTATAAGTAATATTGTCTGTATGAATCATATAATATACATATAAATTCATGAAAAATAAGACAAAAATGCAAGTTGATATGTTAAAATTAAAAATATTATATCAAATATTATATAATTTTTAACAATATGTAAAAAATAAAATATATAATTAACAAATGTTATATAAAAATCATTACAAATATTAAAATTGGCAACAAATTATTATAATTATTTAACTTGAAAACAAGTTAAAAGAAAGTGCATTTATTGCTCATAAAGCCTATGAAAATTAAATATAAAAAATCTGATTTTTTAAGAATTTTTTGGAAAATTATTCTCATTTTTTATTTTTAGAAAATATTGCAAGTACTATGTGATTTTTTTAATAATTCTTAATTATATAGTACTAATTAAAATAAAGATAATGATAATAGTTTATAAAAATCACATAGTTATAATTGAGTATTTTTTGATATAAATGATTTTTTAAAAAACAAAAATCAAACTTTAAAAAACAAACATTTTATTATATAGTAACTACAAAATCAAATATATGAAAATGAAAAACATCAATTCGGTCAAGTTAAAAAATCGAAATATGAAAACAAATATTGAAAAAATGAATGTTGAAATTAAAATGATGAATTCAACAATTGATCAAAAATTCAAAAAGTTGAACTAAATAGTTAAAAACAAAAATCAAACTTTGAAAAACTGAAAACAAACTATCCACATCAAAAAGATGATTTATTATATTATCACCAACAATATATTATATATTAAAAGAGTGGTAATATGACTGAAGAATATGTACGAAAAACTATAAAAATTGATAAGCAATTATGGATTGAATTCCAGAAAAAAATTGAAAATACTTATGGAACCACATATAAACATACTTCAGAAGAATTAGAAAAAGCATTAGATAATTATATTAATAAAGATGTGGAAGATTTAGAAAAAACCAAAGAAGAGATTAAAAATTTAAGAATAGAAAATAAGAATCTTAAAGGAGAAAATAAGAAGGTTCTTAATGAATTAAAAGACTCTGAAAAAAAATTAGCTAACCTATCTGAAGTATATAAAAAAGATAAAATTGACTACAAAAATCAAAAAAATGATATGAATCAACAAAATGATGAAATCTACAATTTAAAAGATGATATCAAAAATCTAAATTCAAAAATTAAAAATTTAAATGATGAAATAGCTCAAGCTGAAAAACTTCTTAACACCCAAGAGGCCCAAATTAGAAAACTCCAAGAGGATAATAGGAATTTAGAAGAAAAATACATCGAACAAGTAGAAGAAACCAATAAACAAGTGAAAGAAAATACTAAAATTAAAAATAAACGTGAACATGCACAGGAAAGATTAAATAAAACTCAAGATGAACTAAATAATACTTTGAAAAGACTTGAAAAGTATAGTTATGCTATCGGCCAAGTTCAAAATATGAGTTTTCTTGACAGACTATTTAACAGATTACCAGAACAGATTAAAGAGTTACAGTCAGGAGATGAAAATAATCAAGAAAATGAAGAATAAAAAAATTATTCCTTAATATACATTAACGGATAATCCAATTCTTCATTATATGATATACATGTAACAATAGTATTTTCATTAATTTTAGTGGTCAATTCAATATTCAACATATTACCATCAAGAGAAGTATACCCTGCAGAACCACTTGCATTTTTAATCATATCTTTATCTAAAGAAACATGAACTTCAACAATTGCAGGTTGTAATAGTATACTCTCTTCAATTGCTTTTTCTAAACTGGCACATGTATCAACATTTACAGGTGTTCCAACAAATTGATGGAATAAAGATCCCATACTAATTCCACCTTCAAATATAGCTCGTTCTCTATCAGTCAAATTTTTAAAATATTTATCATCATCCATAATATCACTTTTTATTATCAATTTCTTAAATTTACC
Source organism: Methanosphaera stadtmanae (assembly GCA_015062815.1). Classification (GTDB taxonomy): domain Archaea; phylum Methanobacteriota; class Methanobacteria; order Methanobacteriales; family Methanobacteriaceae; genus Methanosphaera; species Methanosphaera stadtmanae_B. The sequence continues at coordinate 10,172 of SUTP01000046.1, forward strand.
CATGACGGGGCATCATAAGTAGGTATTGTCAAAACAATATTATCCACATTATTCAATAAACTTTCAGCATGATCTTTAGGTACTTCCACCATAACCATATATTGAACATCCAAATCTCCAAGATTAGCAATTCTTTCGTAATTAGATAAATTCCATCCATAATGACTTAGTAAAATATTTAACTGCTTTTCATCTAAAGTTCCAGATGCTTTAGTTGCAAGAACCTGATTTAAATCCAATTTAGCATTTTGTGAGAAATTACGTGGCTGAGGAGATTCATCCAGACTAATTTCTGAATCAATAACACCAGAATCTTTTGAACGTAGTATTGATACAACCAAAGCTCCACCTACAATACGTGAATTTTGACCCTGTTCAACAGGAATAGTTGTATTATTATCTGTTTGATTTAATCCAGTAGTATCTGTTGTATCAGCTGAGTCATTATATAACTGATAAATATCAACAGTATCCCCTTCTTTGATTAAACCACTGGCTGCTTGACTTCTGGTAATACTTAACGGTATGATTACGGTTTCGACTTTTTTTATATCCATGGCAATTAATTGATCTACAGTGGAATAATTTATGTAATTATATGCATTTTCTATTGTCATAATGTCTGTTGAGTTATCTGTAACAATTTCTATTCTATCATATGGATCCTTTAATTCATTTATTTTATTGGTTAAGTGTGATTTGACTGCCGGGTATGCCATCTGTTTTACATCAAGAGTGTTTAATTCTTCGATTGTATCACAGTTAGATACCTGATTTATTAAAACCATCTTAGTTGGGTCATTTGCCAAATCATCTTTGAAAATCGAATTTATTTCATTTATTTTTGTGTTTTTCTCATTATTGATTTCTTCCATAGCTGGCTGAAAGATTACAAAATAATAAGCTAATGAAAAGATTATGAGAATAACCAGAAATAGTACTATCAAACCTACTTTTAATTCATCTTGTTCTTTATTTTTATATTTGCTGTGTCTATTATGAAATAGGCTATTTATTTCAAGGTTGTCTTCAAAATCCAAAGATTCTTTAAGTTTTTCGTAAAATGATTTCTTGTCTTTCTTGTTTAATTTTAGTTTATCTTGTATTTTTTTCATAACGGGCTAAAAAAATAAAAAAAGTATAAAAAATAGATTTTTACACTATTTTTTGTGTAAATCATTTTTATGTGTAGCTATGGGAAGTTTTAGTTTTGGATTGTGTTTCTTGAAAAATAATTCCATGATTAATGTTCCAAATATGTATATCAATAAACATACTAGGACAATGTATGATGGAAGTTTAAGAAGTAAATCATTAACTGGAGGTATTATACATAATATGGTTAATATACCTAATATTCCAATTATTTTTTTATCAGCTACTTTAACGTAATCAATATTACTTACCATGAGTATGGCCATTATTGTCATGACTAATATTATCAGATAAGGATTATTGATATTAGCTAAGATTATCATGGATAACATTAATGCTGAAGTAGGTATTGGTAGTCCAACAAATACTGTTGTAGGTCCTGTCTGTTCGGATGCAATTACATTATATCTGGTTAATCTTAATATTCCACAGATTACTAATAGCAACATTGGAATAAATGAAAAAACTGTTGGTATAATCTTATATAGAATTACTGCTGGTGCAACACCAAATGATACCATGTCAGCTAGGGAATCTATTGTTTCGCCGAAAATAGGACTTCTGTCTTTTTTGAATTTTCGTGCTAAAGTTCCATCTAATGCATCACAAATTACAGCTAATAATAAAAATTGAGCTGCTAATATACTATCTCCTATAATGATAGCTATTATTGCAAATAAACCTGATAAAACATTACCTATTGAAGCAATATCTGCTACTGCTAATAGTTTCAATATATTTGTTTCCATATAATCAATCCTTATAAGTAATGTTTGTTTTAATTAATAATTAAAGTAATTGTTAATTAAACAATAATGATGTCAAAATTGATTATATTATATTTTATTTTTTATACTTTTTTTTGTTATAATAATAATTAATTGAATTTATAATTATACATTGTTTAATAAACAATATAAAAGTTTAGTTTTTATATTACAATGTAGATAAATAAAGGTATTTAATAGAAATTGGGTTTTGAAAATGAGCGATGAAAATGAAAAGTTAGTACTTGGAATAGATGAAGCTGGACGAGGTTCCGTAATAGGACCATTAGTAATTGGTGGAGTATTGATGCAAAAAGATAAAATTCGATTCCTAACAAGAGTAGGTGTTAAGGACTCTAAAAAATTAAGCATGAAAAAAAGAATGGCATTATCCAGAAAAATTAAAAAAATATCAGAATTTTGCACGGTAACAATACCAGCTGATGAAATAGATAAAATGAGGCTTCAAGGTACTAATTTAAACCAGATAGAAACCAATGGCATGAATAAAATTGTTCAAAAGATGAATCCTGATATCTGTTATATAGACTGTATAGATATAAATGAAGAAAGATTCCATGACAATATGCAAAAAGTAAACCCAGAAATTGAATTTATCACAAAACATAAAGCCGATGATACATACAATATAGTTTCTGCAGCATCAATAATTGCCAAAGTTGAGCGAGACAAACAATTGGCAATAATAAGAAATGAATATGGCGAATTAGGTTCTGGTTATCCAAGTGATAAAGTTACTATAAATTTCTTAAAAAATATAAAAAATGATGAATATCCTCCAATAGTAAGAACCACATGGAATACTGTTAAAAATTTAAAGGAAGAGTAATTTTCCTTTAAGAGACTTTTTTTAGGTATTGTATCATTGAAAAATTATTATTTTGGTATAAATAATTAAATGGTATAAAAAATAAATAACAATACATATAATTAAATTTATTTGAAAAACTTTGATCGGAGTAAAAATATGGATATTTTAGGAATACTAACAGAAGCCCTAAACACAGTAATTTCCATGTTTCAAAGTGGTGGATTAATAACATATATTCTTACAATTATAGGATTATATGGATTATTTATCGCAATAGATAAAATTAGATATTTAAGACAAGCTTCATCCATAGATTTATCTGAAATAATGATTATTGTAAATGAATCTATGGCTCATGGAGGATCACTTGAAGCACTACGTGCAATAGGTAATTTTAAAACACCAACGGCACGTATTATATCAGAAGCATTGAAAATCGGATACAGAAGTAAATCCGAAGTTGAAGATAACATGGAACAAGTATTTATTGTAGAACTTAGTAAAATGATGAAAGGTCTCTCTACAATAGAAACAATAATTGAAATAGCTCCTTTAATAGGATTAATTGGTACTGTAATAGGAATGTGGTTTACATTTAGACAATTAGGTGTAAATAGTGATATTACACTCATGTCTAACGGAATATACATATCTATTATTACAACAATCTTCGGATTAGCCGTGGCTATTATATTATTACCATTTTATACTTACATAAAAAATTTAATAGAAACACAACTAGATAATATTGAAATAGCAAAAAAGATGAGTAATTGGAGATACGTTGAAATGAAAATCTGGGTTGAAACAGATAAAGAAAACGTTATCAAAGGATTACAAGAAGCTTCAGGTATTATTACAGTTAAAGAAATTGATAATGAACAAGCAAATCTCAAAATAGATATTAAACCCAATATGCTCGAAAAAGGAGTTAAAACTATTATTAGAGAATGTTCAGATACATCAAGTAGAATAGTAGAAAGTAAATTAAGACAATAAGGGGGGATATATATGGCCATAGACACTAAAAGATACAAAGACCGTTTACAACAGAAAAAGCCTAATATAAACTTAGTGCCTCTTTTAGATGTTATATTTACTATTATGATTTTCTTATTGGTAATGTTAAGTCAACAACCAGCTGATACACCAGATAATTATACACAAGCACAGATATCAGCAAAACCCACAGCTAGTTCAGGTACCTCAGAATACTATTTAATACCACTGGATGGTTTACATAAAGTAACCGTTAATGGTGCTGATAAATCTGAATATATTAGAGGTAACTCAATAGCAGTACATACCAGAGTGATGGATGAAGGACAAATACTGATTGATTCAAGTAGTGGAACGATTACAATACAATCGCCAGCAGACATAGCTGATAAAGCCGTTAAAGCACCTTCATTGAATTAAAATTTACCCTAACCACCTTATAAATATATAGAGTTGAAAATATGTATCTTGGAAGAATTATAGCAATAGGAAGTAATGATGAAGGAAGTTTTGCATCATATAGAGTATCAAGCAGATCTTTTCCAAATCGCAGATCTGTAATTAATGATAATAAAGTAGCAATTATACCAACAGAAGGATCAGAAGGAGATATATTTAAAAATCCCTACATAAGTTATAATGCCCTAGACCTTGTAGATGACATATGTGTAGCAACCAATGGTTCACACACAGACATAATATCCGGAAAAATAAGAGAAGGCATGAACATGAGAGATGCCATCAGTTTATCATTACTTGCAATGGATTATGAAAAAGATGAATATAACACACCACGTATAGGTGGAGCAATAGATTTAAAAGGTAATGGATTCATAGGAATCATAACAGATAGCGGTATAGAAGTTAAAAAAGTAAATCCCGGAGAAGCCTATTACATATCAGTATATGAACAGACAACACCAAAAACAGTAGAATATAAAGCAACAAATGC
>SUTP01000125.1:0-2651 GCA_015062815.1 Methanosphaera stadtmanae
GATACAGCATCAGTACAAGGATGAACTTCAACAAACTTATCAAAATCTTCAACATCAATACCTAACTTCATAAATAAAGCAGCATAAGCTAAATCATCAACAGAAGATGGTGAAATTGAATAAACATTTTCAATACTTCTATCACTAACATCAAAGTCAATTTTGGTAAAACCTGTACGACCATTTAATATATTCCAGAATGCTTCAGGACCAGCTAAACCAGGAATCTTAATACTTTCAGTATCCACACCATTACCAGCTTTAACATAACTAACAGGCATATCAAGTGTGATAGATTGAGGTATATTTGAATAATCAATTTTCTGGAATATTCCAGCCATATTTCTGGCAGCTGTAACTCCTTCCATACGTGCAACAGGTGTTAAAGTATAACCACCTGTAACATCTCCTGCAGCATAAATATTAGGAATACTAGTCTGCATAATTTCATTAACAACAATACTTCGATTAGGATTTAAATCAACAAGATCTTCAACAACTTCAGAATTAGGAACACGACCAGCACAAATAAAGGTAACACCCTCAAATTCACCCTGGGATGTAATAATTGAATCTTTCCTGATTTCTTCAACACTGGTATTTTCATAAATATTAACTTGTCCGAGTAAGTTTTTCATTACATAATCCTTAATCTGATAATCAAGATCTTTAAGGAAGCTGCTTCTGACAAATACATTAACTTCAGCACCATAACTGGAATAAATATTAGCCATTTCTGCAGCTATTACTCCACCACCAACAATATTCATCTTTTCAGGAACTTCTTCTAAATCAAGCATATTACTACTTACATAAGCATTTTCGGATCCTTCAATATCTGGAATAAAAGGTCTTCCACCAGTAGCAACCATTAAATTTTTAAATTTAAATGTTTCACCATTAACACTAACAGTGTCTCCGTTAACGGTAGCTTCACCAAAAATAACTCTATTACCTGCTTCTTCACATTCTTTCTGTTCAAGTACTCTAAGTTTTTCCTGAGTTTCCCTGATTTTCTGGGTTAATAATTTATAATCCAATTCAACAGAACCTTTAATAAATCCATGATTAGAATATTTCTTATGATTATTCAAATAACGACTTACATCAGTCAATGCATTTATAACCATACATCCTTCATTTAAGCATGTACCAGCTATATGTTTTCTTTCAATTAGTATTGTATCTTCATCCAGTTTTCCAAGTTCTAATGAACCTACTCTTCCTGCAGGTCCTGCACCAATTACTACATTTTCCATTTTTGATTAGCTCCTAGTCGAATAATTTTTTTAATAAAATTTTACTAATTACTTAATACTTTATCCTTATAATAATATAAACGTTTAGAACGATTATCTTTTTAAACGAATTAATCTGTTTAAATTATTTCATAATTCGAAAAATAATACAACAATCAACTATAATAAAAAATTAGAAATAGGGTTTATTTCTTCCTCAACTTCAAAACAACAATTTCAGAATCTGTACCCCAGCGTATAGGATAATCCATCACGCCAACACCAGTAGTAACATGTATGTAATGGATTTTACCATCAAAATCTTCACTATATAATCCACGATTATAACCATATAATAAATCACCAGCCCAAACAATAGGATGGAATTGTCCCCCATGAGTATGACCTGATAACTGTAAGTCAAAACCTATATGTGATAATTCATCAAAATTATATGGTGCATGATATATTATGATATTCAGTTTTTGAGAATCAATGGCATTAACCAAATCTTCGTCTGTAGCAGTTTGTTTAGAGGTAAAACTAAAAATTAAACCATATAAATTTAAATTCTTGTATTGATAAGATTCATTATGTAAAATAATCATTCCAGCTTTTTGACATGCCCTGTACACATTATCCAAACCGGGATAATAATCATGATTACCTGTTGTGAAAATAATTGGTATATTAATATCTTTAAATGGTAAAAATGCATCATCATCTATAATACGAGAACCATCTGCCAAATCACCGGATATAACAACCAAATCACAGGAATCTTCTAAACTTTTTATTTTATCAACTAAATTATTCAATGTTTTCTTATAAATCAAAGTACCATAATGCACATCAGAAACATGAATAATATTTATATCATCATCCAAATTATCAAATTTAATAATACGTTCTTTTACTTTAATATCATGTGCATGAGAGTAACCATAAATACCAATAAGTGGAACTATAGCAAGTAAAATATAAATAACATTTAATGGAATATCAATGAAAGATTTAACAACATAAATAAAAATTACTTCAATCAAATACATAACAGAAAACCACTGCCACACACCATAAATCTCAGACAATAACCGGGTAATAAATCTAGGTTTACCTGTCTCAAGAACAGTAGGTACAAAATGCAACAAACACAATCCAATCGTTACTCCCAATATAAACCAGTCACTAACACTACATACTAAAGCCAGCAAATACCTCAACAAGAAAAAATACAAAATAAAATATAAGGGAGTACTACGAACAACTCTTTTTCTACGAAAATTCATCATTATCATCCAAACAAACCAATTAATAACAATACTATATAACACGTTACTTAAATACTTGATTAATATCCAAAAAACTTAATGATTAGAAAAAAATAACACAAAACCATCATCTGTTAAAATA
>SUTP01000125.1:2751-3911 GCA_015062815.1 Methanosphaera stadtmanae
AACTAATAAAGATTTATCTGTTGTTCAGACAAGAAAACATTAATAGTAATATGAATATCCTCACTTATATCATGTTTAACAGCAGATTGATTATCATAAATCATAACATTTCTCATATTTCTAACATATATCTCCTTAAGCTTATCAGGATTTGTCTTAATATACGTTTCATGAATAATATTTTTACTTCTACCCTGAAGAGCATCCACATACTCAGCAGCCAACTGAATATTACTGGCATGAAACTTTCTAAGAGTATGAGTTCTAAAAAATCTATAATTACCCTTAACACCCCAGCCCATTCTATCATTAATCATCTGAAACCTTTTAGTAACAGAATAACCCTTAAAAGGAAACAACTTATCAGATAACTTCAGATTCCTACGAGTTCTAAGATAACGAACAATAAACTCACTAGCCTCAGATGAACAGAAAGTATAATAAAACTTATCAGTCTTAATTCTTTTAAGATATATAGTAGGCACAATATCACTTCTACCAGATAACTCCTCAAGAATAATATCCAACTTTCTACCTTTAAAATACTCACCACAACCATTAATAAAATCACCAACACTCAAAGACAAAGTTTCAGCCTTAGCAGTACCACTAGACGACATAAACAAAATCAAAGCCTTAAAAGGCAATGGAGAAATATCCAAAGCATCACGAATATTATCCTTAGTCGGCAAATCCATATAATTAATTTCATAATCAACATCATACTTAACATCAGGAAGATGAGGAATCTCAATCTCATGATGCACATAAAAAGTCTTCAACTTAGAAAAATAAGTTTTCACAGTATTAGAAGATAAATCAGACTCCAACAAAAAAGTCCTATAATCCAACAATCTCTTCTTAAGCCTACGTTCCTTTAAAGGAATTCGATTCTTCTCATCCTCTTCAGCTTCACAAATCAACTCCTCAATACTACAATCATGAAAATTAGTGTACCTAGTCAATGTAGATACATAACCCTGTTTAGTACTTTCTCTAATATTTCTATCCTTACAAAATTTAATAAACAATTCATTATTATACATGAATATACTTTATATTAAAAGATTAACAGAACATTTTACCCAAAAAAATAAAAACAATAAAAAAACAAAAACAAACTCTACAAACAACATTTCCAACATACAATAAACAATATA
>SUTP01000047.1 GCA_015062815.1 Methanosphaera stadtmanae
TTTTAGTTATCTTTTATATTGTTTTTTAGTAGTTTATTTATTGAATATTCTAGTATAACAATTTATTTTGAAGAATTAGTAATTATTAATATAGTATATGTACTGTTACATCATATATTCTGTTTATTATTAATTAAAAATTTACTATATTTTTTTGGGCTATTACTATTTTTCACCCAGATACTGTAAATATCAATCATTACATAAAAATCATATGAAAATTTTGAATTCAAAGTGTCTTTTATCACCGAATGTTTAATGAGTAGTGACAAAATCATCACTTAATCTTGATAAAAATACAAACCATAAATAAATAGAAAATTCTTAACTTGATAGAATGTATTTATCAAAATTTAAATAAAACAAAAAAGAAATAATTAATTAACTTTAAAAATAATTAATTAAAAAAAAAATGGGAAGAATATTTATGATAGATGTATCAAGCGCTTATGAAGATGAGATAATATTAATTACGGGTGGAGCCGGTTGTGTTGGAAGTAATTTAACTAAAAAATTAGCAGAATATAATCCAAAAAAAATTATTGTTTATGATAACCTTTCTTCAGCTTACACTTGGAATATTCCAGAAGCTGATTGTATTCAATTCATTAATGGAGATATATGTGATGATGAAGGATTAAAATGGGCTTTTAAACAAAAACCTAGCTATGTTTTTCATTTAGCTGCACATTTTGCTAATCAAAACTCTGTAGATCAACCAGAGACAGATCTTAAAGTTAATGGATTAGGTATTTTAAAAGTATTAGAACATGCACAGTTAACCGGTGTTAAACGATTTGTATATTCCAGTAGTGGATGTGGAGTTTATGGATTAGATTCAAAAATGCCTTTTGAAGAACATGATATAAGTATAAGTTTACATACACCTTATCAAGTTACTAAATTACTTGGAGAATTATACACTAATTATTTCCATAATTTATATGATATGCCAATTGCAAATGCAAGATTTTTCAATGTATTTGGGCCAGGAGAAGTTCCAGGTAAATATAGAAATGTTATACCTAATTTCATGTACTGGGCTATGAATAAACAGGCATTACCAATTACCGGAGATGGAAGTGAAACACGTGATTGGACATATGTTGAAGATATTGTAAATGGACTTGCAAGTTTAGGTGTTGTCGAAGAAGCTATTGGTGAATCAATTAATTTAGGTTCTGGACAAGATCATAAAGTAGTCGATATGGCAAACCGTGTAAATGAATTATGTGATAATGAAGCAGGAATTAAATTTACAGAAAGAAGAGACTGGGATGCTAAAAAGAAACTTTTATCTTCAATAGACAAAGCTAAAAAAATATTAGATTACAAACCAACACATACATTTGATGAAGGTTTAGTCAATACCCATCAATGGTTTGTTGATAACTGGGATTCAATACAAAAAAGCGCTGAATTTTAGGATTTAAATAAAATTTCATTTTAATGGTGATAATATGAAAATATTAGTAGTACAAGAATCTGATTGGATAAAACGTAATCCACATCAACAACACCATTTAATGGAACTATTAGGGTTAAGAGGACATGAAATAAGAGTTATAGATTATGAAATAGATTGGAAAATAGATAAAAAATCTGAAGATAGCACCAAATCTCCCAGACAGGTTTTCGAACATTACAAAAAAGTATATAATACAGATAATATAACGGTAATTAGACCTCCACTAATAAAATTACCCGTATTTAATTATTTTTCAATAATGCACTATCATAAAAAAGAAATAAAAAGACAAATTAAAGAGTTTGAACCTGATATTATAGTAGGATTTGGAATATTAAATGCAAATATAGCTAGTAAACTTGCTAAAAAAAATAATATTCCGTTTGTTTATTATTTCATTGATGTATTATACCAATTAATTCCTGAAAAGATATTCAGAAAACTTGGTGAACATGTTACTAAACAAACAATTAAACGATCATCTTATGTTCTAACAATTAACCGTAAATTAAATGAAAAAGCTGTTGAATTAGGAGCAAATCCACATAAAATGGACATTATTGGAGCTGGAATTAACCTAGATCAATTTAATTATAAAAAATATAATGGTTCAAAAATACGACATTATTATCATATCAGTCCAAGAGATACTGTCTTATTCTTTATGGGCTTTTTATATAATTTTGCAGGACTCAAAGAATTAGCAATTGAATTAGGTAAAAACAAAAACAAATATCCTAATATAAAATTATTAATTGTTGGAGATGGGGATGCTTATGAAGCATTGAAATTAATAGGTAAAAAATATAAGTTAGAAGACCAATTAATTTTAACCGGTCGTCAAAAATACACATTAATGCCTGAATTTATAGGTGCTAGTGATATATGTATACTTCCAGCATACCAAGATGAAATTATAATGCAGGATATTGTTCCTATTAAAATGTATGAGTACATGGCAATGCAAAAACCTATAATTGCTACAAGACTTCCCGGACTTACAGCAGAATTTGGTGATAAAAATGGTGTATTATATGTAAACCGTCCGGAAGAAGTTTTAGATGTGATTGACCAAAAATTAAATACTAAAGAAAATATTAAACAAATCGGACTTCAGGGTTATGCTTTTGTTGAAGATAATGATTGGCGTAAAATTACCCTTAAATTCGAAAACATTTTAGAATCATTAGTTTTGGATATCTTATTAAATGATATCTAACTAAAATTACTATTTTTTTGAGTGATTATTATGAATATACTACAGGTCATTCCTTACTTTTCCTTTATGCGTGGTGGGGATGTTAATGTATGTTACAATCTTTCCAAAGAATTTACTAAAAAGGGACATAATGTTACTATTTTAACAACAACATTTGATTATAATAAAGAGGACACGGATAAAATAGAAAATTTGACTATGGTACCAATTGAATATAAATTCAATTTAGCTCTTTTTATTTATTCACCAAAAATGAAAGAATGGCTTGATAAAAACATAAGTAACTATGATATTATTCATTTACATGAATTGAGATCTTATCAAAACAATATAGTAACAAAATATGCTAAAAAATATAATATTCCCTATGTATTACAACCTCATGCTTCCACCCCAAAACATATTGATAAACAATTCATAAAAGAAATGTATGATATTATATATGGAAACACCATAATTCAAAATGCAAATACAACAATAGCTGTTTCAGAGGAAGAAGCATATTACGATAAACAAATGAAAGCAAAAAAAGTGGAAGTAGTATACAATGGAATGAATTTAGAAGAATATGAAAATCTACCACCTAAAGGAATATTTAAATCCAACAATAATATAAAAGAACCATATTTATTATATTTTGGAAGATTAGACAAATTAAAAGGTATTAATCACGTGATAGAAGCATTTAGTAATCTGCCGGAAAAATATTCAAATTATAAATTAGTTATTGCTGGAAAAATCACACCATACAAAGAAGAATTAGATAAAATTATTAAAACACACAAACTCAAAGAAAAAGTTATCTTCACAGGTTTTATTGAAGAAAAAGAAAAAATCAGCCTATATCAAGATGCAGAAGTATTCATAAATCCAGTTAAATATATGGGAGGAGTATCTTTAACCGTATTTGAATCAATTTTATCAAATACTCCCGTGATAGTTACAAAAGAATCCGGAGAATTAGTTGAAAAAATAAACGCTGGTACCATTGTTGAATATGGAAATATTAAACAGATTACAGATGCAATAATAAACATAATTGAAGATAACAAATTAAAACAAAAACAATTAACTAATGGTAAAACATACATTTATGAAAACTTATCATGGAATACAGTATCAGAAAAAATTTTAAACATTTATCAAGAGGCTATCCGGTGATATTATGACTAACATACTACTTATATGTCATGATATACCTTCAATGACAGTTGGAGCTACTTTACCCATATATCACTTAATAAAAAATCTTGGTCCAAAATATGACATTAAATTAATATGCTTTGATAGTGGTAAATACCCAATAAACCATATTCAAAAGGAACTAAAAGATATTGAAACCATAAAAATTCCCGAATATCTAACAGTTACCAAACAATTAAAATATACCATTAAAAATATGATCAGTTTAGATAATTTACATACACGCAGTTTACTTAATTATTATTATCATAAAAATATGAATACACTTATAAAAAATAATGTTAACGATTCAGATATAATAATAACAGACATGCCTATGGCATTTTATGCTAAAAACATTAATAAACCAAAAATTGTCTATGCTTTTGATGCTGTGAGTGATTACAATCATAAAATGTACAAAAAATCAAATACAATACCTAGTAAAATCTACTGGTACTTAAATTATTTGAAAATTCACAATTATGAAAAAGTATACAATAAATTTAATAATTGTATAGTCGTTAATCAAAAAGATAAACAATTACTTGAAAAAGACATTCAAATCCCAATTACTGTAGTTCCTAATGGTGTTGATACAGAATTTTTTAAAAATACAGAAAAGCAAGAAAAAACCAAACTTGTATTTTTAGGAGATATGAGTACACCTCCAAACAATGATGCTGTAAAATATTTTATGGAAGAAATCCATCCTTTAATAATAAAAGAAACAGAAATAGATTTTTTCATTGTTGGAAGAAATCCTTCAAATTACATTTTAGAATTAGATAATTATGACAATATATATGTTACAGGATCTGTTGAAGACGTTAGGGATTATCTACCAAGAGGAACAATATTTATTACACCAATGGTCTCAGGTACAGGTATTAAAAATAAAATTCTAGAAGCTATGAGTATGAATTTACCTGTAGTTTCAACAAGTATGGGAATAAGTGGAATTGATGCAGAAGAAGGAAAAGAATATTTATGTGCTGATAATAACATAGTATTTAAGGAAAAAATAATGGAATTAATCAATTCCCCCCAATTACAATTGACAATAGGAGATAATGCAAGAATTTTTGTAGAAAATAATTATTCATGGGTTACATCTATGAAAAAAATTGAGGAACTAATTAATGAACTAATTTAGTCTAAATATTAGTCCTTATATAATAGTAAAAACATAAATAGTAATGATTTATGAAAGTGATATACGGGAATTAATTTAATAAAATAATCAGGGATTGTAAATATGAAAGTATCTGTTGTCATACCAGCATTAAATGAAGAAGGAATTGTTGGTAAAACTATAAAAAGTGTACCAGCTGATGAAATAATAAGTGCTGGTTATGATCTTGAAATAATAGTTATAAATAATAATTCAACCGACAATACCGCTCAAGAAGCTCAAGAAGCTGGAGCTAGAGTTATACTTGAAACAAATCGTGGTTATGGAAATGCTTATAAAAGAGGATTTAAAGAAGCTGATGGTGATATAATTATCATGGGTGATGCTGACGGCACATACCCTTTAGAACAAAGTATGGATTTTATCAATTATATCGTTACAGATAACTGTGATTTTGTTATTGGTTCCCGATTTAAAGGGAAAATAGAAAAAGGAGCTATGCCTTCTTTACATCAATATATAGGTAATCCTATGCTAACTAAAATGTTAAACATTTTATTCCACGCTAATTATTCTGATACCCATTGTGGTATGAGAGCATTCACAAGAGAAGCTTTAAATAAAATGAATTTAACTGCACCTGGAATGGAATTTGCAATAGAAATGGTTATCGAAGCATCAGAAAAAAACCTTAAAATTAAAGAAGTACCTATATTATATAGAAAACGTGGCGGTGGAGAAGCAAAGCTCGATTCATTTGGAGATGGATGGAGACATATAAAATATATGTTACAACGTAAATTCAATTAATCCACTTTTCATTATTTTTTTGGGAGTCATATTATGAAAATTGCTTTTGTATACGATACTGTTTATCCATGGGTAACTGGAGGAGCTGAAAAAAGAATATATGAATTAGGTAAACGTCTTGTAAATCGTGGAAATGAAGTTCATATATTTTCTTTAGGTTTTTGGATGGAAAAAGAAGAATTTAAATCCAATGAAGCAATCACCTATGAAGGAATGACACTCCATAGTGTAGGAAACCCTACAGATCTATATACAGATGATGGAAAAAGATCTATAAAAGAGGCTTTATATTTTGCAAGATGCATTTCAAAAGTTAATTTTGATGGTTTTGATATTGTAGATTGTCAAGGTTTCCCATATTTTTCATGTTTCAGTGCCAAAATGAAGATATCCAAACCTACACACTTAGTTATAACAGTTCATGAAGTTTGGAACGATTATTGGTATGAATATCTGGGTAAAAAAGGATTTTTTGGAAAAATTATCGAAAACAGAATGTTTCATTTAACTGATAATATAATTTGTGTATCAGAAATGACTAGAGATAATATGCTTAAAATCCATGAACCTAAAAACAGTACTATAATCCCTAACGGAGTTAATTCAAAAGAAATTATTTACTTAGATCCTCAACAAGATTATTGTGATGTCATTTTTGCAGGCCGACTTATTCCTGAGAAAAACGTTGAATTATTAATAAATGCCATTAAAAAGGTTACTATAGAACATCCCTTTGTAAAATGTTACATTGTTGGAAATGGTTCAAATGAAGAAAAACTTAAAAAACTTACACAAGGTTTAAAATTGGAAAATAACATTTACTTTAAAGATTTTTGCAAAAATCCAAAAGACCTATATAGTTTAATAAAAAGTTCAGGTTTATTCGTATTACCTTCAACAAGAGAAGGTTTTGGCATAGTTGTTTTAGAAGCTAACGCATGTGGTGTTCCCGTTGTAACTATTGATAGTCCTATGAATGCCGCCAAAAATCTAATAAAGCCTGAAAATGGTTTCATTATAGATAATGATAATGATCAATTAGCAGAATTAATATCTAACTGTTTAACCAATGGAATTGAACTTTCACTTAGAGATAGTTGCAGACAAGTAGCCAAAAAATATGATTGGGAACATATAACCACCATTCTTGAAGATTACTACTTTAAAATCGTACACCCGTAGTATTAAAATCTTCTTTATTTTTAGAAAAAATCTAATATGTTATAAATTGAATAATTAATTATACAATAAATTTAGTTTTTTAAATGATTATTCTGAGGTTATTATATTGAAAATTATACAAACTCCTGTCCGATTTTATCCATTTATTGGTGGTGTGGAAAAATATGTCTATTATATTTCTAAAGAATTAGTTAATTATGAGGATTGTGACGTGAAAGTTATTTGTGCTAATGAACCTAAAGGAAATCAACCTCATGAAATCCATAATGATATAACTATTCAAAGAATACCATATTTCGGAAAAGTTGCCAATACAAATATCACCCCATTTCTTCCATTTACACTGTTAAATGAAGATTTTGATATTATCCATACACATGTACCAACACCATGGAGTTCTGATTGGAGTAATATCATTACAAGAATCAAAAATAAACCATTAGTAGTAACATATCACAATGATATCATAGGTACAGGAATTGCAAATACGATAGCAAATTTCTATAATAAAACAGGATTAAAATTGCTATTAAATAAGGCAGATAAAATAATTATAACACAGGATGACTATATCAAATCAGAACACTTACAAAATTATAAAGATAAAATTGTAACTATTCCTAATGGAGTAGATACCCAGTTATTCAAACCAAATGATACTCCAAGAACACCCCATCAAATATTTTTCCTAAGCGTACTGGATAGATTCCATAAATACAAAGGATTGGATTATTTACTTGAAGCATTATTAACTGTTAAAAAAATAATACCTGATGTTAAATTAGTTATTGGTGGAAAAGGAGAATTACTTGAATATTATATCAAAAAAACTAAAGAAATGAATATTCAGGATAATGTTGAATTCTTAGGCTTTTTAAGCGATGAAGAAGTGATACAATATTTTGCAACAAGTGAATTATTTGTTCTTCCATCCATTTCTTCACTGCAAGAAGGTTTTGGAATTGTTGTATTAGAAGCTCTTAGTTGTATGACTCCTATTGTGAGTACATCAATTGTTGGAGTTTCTGATGATGTTATCCGTACCAACAGTGGAATCATTGTTGAACCAAAAAATGTTGAACAATTATCTGAAGCCATGATTAAAATCCTATCTGACAAAGAATTACAATTAACTATGGGTAAAAATGGTCGTGAACTTGTACAAGATAAATATGAATGGAAACAAATTGCTCAAAGTATTCATGATATTTATGAGGAATTATTATGAACATATGTTACATAACTAATCTTTATCCACCAGCAATACTTGGTGGAGCCGAAATTATGGTAGAAAAAATGGCTAATAAATTAGCTAAAGAGGGCAATAAAATAACTGTCATTACAACCAGTCCTGATAACGAGGAACATTTAGTTCATAAAACTAATATTACAATATATCAGATTAATACCACCAGATTATATCCTGTTTATAAACAAACAGAAGCTTCACCACTAACAAAACCGTTATGGCATATACTAGATTTATGGAATGAAAATACTCTTAAACGTATTAAAGAAATTATAACTGAAAACAATATTGATATCATACATATAAATAATTACAAAGGTTTGTCTTTATCATGTTTTAAAGCAGGACATGATTTGAATATTCCAGTAATATTTGAATCACATGATTTTTCATTAATATGTCCTAGAGCTAACCTTATCCGAGGAAATAATACTTTATGTGATAGAAGAAATTATATATGTGATAAATACGTTCAAAAACAAATACAATTAATTGATAACTACGTGGACTTACTTATTTCTCCATCCAATATGATGATAAATAAATTTAGAGAAAATGGATTATTTACAGAAACTAAATGCGTTAAAATACCATTAGGAGTCGAATATGAAAATGTTAAATCTTCTAAAAGTTATGATACTCTTGATATAACTTATATTGGAAGTTTAGGAAAACATAAAGGTGTACACATTCTTATTTCAGCATTTAAGCAGATAAAAAATGAAAATATTAAATTGCATCTTATTGGTAAAGGATATGATGAAGAAGAATTTAAAGAAATGTCTAAAGATGATAACAGGATTATATTTCACGGTTTTGTAGATAACAAAAATATAAGAGATTATTACAATAAATCAAATATTATAGTTATACCTTCAACCTGTTATGATAATTCACCCCTTGTGATTTATGAAAGTTTCAGTACAGGTACACCAGTCATAGGAAGTAAGATTGGAGGAATACCTGAACTCATAACAGATGGAAAAAATGGATTATTATTTGAGTCTGAAAATGTTGAAGATTTAAAAAATAAACTTTTAAATCTTATAAAAGACAATACTCTATTAAAACGTATGGAAGAAAATGCCTTGAATACATTACCTCCAAATTCCATGGATGTAATGATTGACAAAATAAAACAAGAATATAAAAAATTATTAGATGGGTAATGAAGATGAAAATTAATAATTTATTCACTTTAAATGATTGGAAATATAATGAATTTCTATTCATGATTATATTAATCCAAATTTTAATGTGGATAGTAGGTTTGTTATCTTTAAATAGTATTCATATTCCTATTTTCAATGATATTATAACATTATTATACTTAGGATTCATCCCCGGTATAATCATATTAAGAATATTGAAATTACATGATTTAGGAAACACATTTACAACATTACTGAGTGTTGGATTAAGTATTGTTTCAGTAATGCTCATTGGATTATGTATGAATCAAATTTATCCCTGGTTCGGAATAACAAAACCAATTGAAAATATACCCTTATTAATAACATTTACAATTTATAATATGGTTTTATTAATATTATCCTATAGAGATAAGCAATTCCATATAGAAAATGATTCAAAGCTTAGTTTTGATTTAATAACATCAAATCAATTTCTATGTTTAGCTTTATTACCATTAATAGCCATTATTGGAGCATACACACTCCAATATTATCAAAATAACAGTATACAAATATTATTATTACTTCTTATTTGTACATTAGTTATAACTATGGCTTGGGGATACTTAAAAAAGGAATATTATCATATTGCAATATTTAGTATAGCCATATCCATTTTATACTACAGCGTATTGATTTCAAATCACATTTGGGGTTATGACATATTTTTTGAATATCAATTTGCCACATATGTAATTAAGAATGGTATTTGGGATTATACATGGCCTCATGCATATAATGCTATGCTAAGTGTAGTAATGTATGCACCCATATATAGTAAACTATCCGGAATGACTTTAACATGGGTTTTAAAATTTATTTATCCATTCTTATTTTCACTGATAAGTATTGGTCTTTATAAAATTTTTGAAAAACATACAGGAACTAAAATTGCATTCCTTGCAGCATTCTTCTTTGTTGCCTACAATGGATTTTCCTATGGTTGGATGGTTCAAATGGCAAGACAACAAATTGCTGAGATATTTCTTGTATTATTAGTATGGTTAATGATTAACAGAAAAATTCCACAAAATAAACGTAAATTCTTATATTTACTCTTTGGTATAGGTTTAATTGTATCACATTACAGCATTACCTATTTATTTATGTTTATGTTGCTAGCTACAATTATTACTATAACATTCCTATCTAGTGGTTTTGGTAACATTATAAATAATTTATTAATCAGATTAGGGGCAACTAAAAAGTATTTTGGAGACTATTTCAAGATACATAATCAAACTATTAGTTTACCTCTATCGATATTTTTCATGGGATTTATCGTTATATATTACTCACTTACAGCTGATAGTAAACCTATAGGATCATTATTTGATGCTTTAAGGATTGTATTTAAAAATATTACCAAAATAACTACTAGCGGATTTGTTAATCCTATGTTATTAATAGCTGCTATCGGTGCATTATTAATATTAATTACAGTACTATACAAAATTTATAAAAAAATATCAGTAGACAAAGATATTGATTCAATAAAATCAAATACAACTATAAAAGATTATATCACAAAATTAACAACAATGAGTCTTAAAAGAAAAGAACTCATCATTGTAGGTTTAACCATACTCATGATTTTACAGATATGGTTCCCATTCAGGTATATGAGTATTGTTAGTGTGAATGCTCATAGAGTAATTAATCTTTCAATATACTTTGTTATAATAGGATTTATAATGAATATAATTAATCCAAAATATTACCACTTTACAAAGGAATATAACATATTTGCAATATTCAATTTAATAATCTTAGGTTTTGGTATATTTGTACCAGCATTCAGAGATCAGCTAAGCTTACAAAGGATTTATGAAGTAACGTTTGTAGTGTTAGCACCGTTCTGTGTAATTGGTATGTATTATATATTCAATTCAACTATTGATCTGATTAAATCCATACCAACACCAGGAAGAGTTAATATATCCTTTAAAGCTATTGGAATATTCATGGTATTATTCTTTATACTAAACACTGGATTAATTGACTATAGTGTAGGTCAGGTATCAACCCTACCTCTTGATACAAGTATGGATGCACCAATATTTTCACAAGGTGAATATGCCAGTGTAACATGGTATCGTGAAAACGTGGGAAATAATAGCACAGTATTTTCTGATGCATTTAGTAACATATTATTATACTGGCTAAATGATATACGGACAACCAATCCAAAAAATATGTCGGATATGTACTATGGAAGTTATCTCTACCTGCGTTCATATAATATAGCGCAGCACACCTTCCTTTATGGAGCAGGTAACTATATACCACTAAACGAGAGTACTGAAAAATCAGATAGAATATATGATAATGGAGATTCACAAGTATACTTCAGAATAAAACATTAGGAGTAGATACAATGGATAAGAAAACTAAAATATTATTTACACATAATACAGCAATGTGGTATAGAATACCATTCTTTGATAAAATATCCCGATTATGTGATTTAGATCTTGTATTTACTCATATTAATGTTATAGAAGAAATATATGATAATTCACTGGATAATAATATTGAAGGATTAGAAAATGTGAACTACACCGTACTTGAGAATAAATATGGTTTTGCAAAAGGATTAATCAGTAAAGTCCGAAGCCCTCATGATATTGTTATTGGTGGTAGTTGGGATACATTCCAGGAACTATTGGAAACAATAATCCTTTTTATTATTACTAAAATGAAAAAAATTCCATTAATTATTTGGAGAGAAGACTGGGATTGGGAAAAACAGGAATCAATTAAAGAAAAAATGCTTAAAATTGTTATTAAGTATTTAACACGACATTCTGATGCAATACTAGTACCGGGTACTCTTCATAAAAATTATTTTAAAAATATGGGTGTTGAATCATCAAAAATACATATAATGCCAAATGTAAGTAATATAACTGGTTATGATTCCAGTATTACTAAATCTAAAACTAATAAAAAGATATTATATGTCGGTAGATTAATACCTCGTAAAGGTGTTGAATATCTATTAGAGGCTTATCAAAAAATTGAAAACCGTTTGGATAATACGGAATTAATTATTGTTGGTACTGGTGAGAGTGAAAATAAGTTAAAGACATTTGTTGAAAAAAATAATATGAAAACTGTTACTTTTACTGGAAAAATTGCCAATGATGAACTTACTGATTATTATCAAAACAGTAATTTAGTTGTGATACCTTCAATTAATGAAGGTATGGGTGATCCATGGGTATTTGTTTTAAATGAAGCAATGTATTTTGCTAATCCTGTTATTGCAACTGATGCTGTTGGTGCAAGTAAAGATATGATAAAAGATAATGGTTTTATTGTTCCTGAAAAAGATTCAAATGCATTATATGAAGCTATGTTTAAAATATTAAGTAATCAGGAATTAGAAGATTCTATGAGTATAAAATCCAAGAAAATTATTGATACACAATACCAATATTCCAACATGGTAAATTCCTTTGTTGAAACTATTGATTCATTAAAATAAATCGTTTAATCATCTTAAAAAAAAGAAAGGTGGTTAAATATTAACTTTTTTTAGCTAATATATTCAATTATAGCATTAACTATTCTATTTACATTATTATCAAATATATAACCATATCCATGACTAAGTAATTGTTTATCAGGATAAGCTATTCCAGTAAAACTACTTGGACTATAGTTATCATCATGTGCTCTTTCTAACCATTTTAATCCTGTGATATCTTTAGATGTGTTAGAATTATATACTGTGAATATCATTCTATTTTCTTTTTGTTTCATGAAACTTCTTGTACACATATCATAGATAACACCTGCATCTGCACCACCAAATATAGGAACTAATACTCCATTAATTGGCATTACACTATTCCAAATTACTTCATTGTGTGAATTTGGTCCATATCCTCCATATACTGCAGTGTAACCTTTAGCTTTTAAAGCACGGATTAATGTATTTATAAATGCCTTATCTTTAGATGTGCTGTATATTACATCACTAGTTATATATATTTTCCTAACTTTCGGATTTGATGGGTGCATTAGAGCCCAATTATATACTCTTGTAGTGGAAACAAGATATGTTGTTGTACATACTTCCATTGTACGAGCATATGTATAAATTTGATTATAATATCCTAATTTTCCTAAACTGGTTGATACATAAGATTGAGCTGAACCAGATTGTAACATTGCAGATAATACCCTGTCCCCAAAGCTTAATATTTCAGATATTTGATATTTACCTGCGGTTATAGTATCAGTATTTGAACTTGGAGCTTTGAAATGAAGGTAGGCTATACTTTGAGAAGCTTTATTATTCTTCACATTTTTTACAGCCTGAATCATTAAAGCTAACAAATCTTGAATAGGTATTTTATCGTTACCTATAGTTACAGTTTTTACTATATTATTTGATTCAAAATATGTCCTCAAGGTTATTGCTGCAGATTTTATTTGGCTAAATGTATAAGAAGGTCTTGTTATTTTAAGTGATATTTTACCTTGTTTTGAATTAAAGTTAGTAGAACCTTCATAATCTACAGATACATTATATGTTTTGGCACCCAAATTACTTGTATCATATAGGAAGGTTGCCTGACCATTTTTTACATTTGCTGTTCCAACAGTAATTCCACCTACCTTAAATAATACTTTACCCTCTGAAATAGCACTATTATCAACAGTACTGGTTAATTTAGCTTTCAATGTAACAGAAGATCCTGTTATTGCTGTTAAACTTGTTGTTACTATTTTAACAGGTGCCTTATTAATAGTTAAATAAGCTGTTGTTGATTTAGAACTGCCATATATTGAAGTTCCACCATATACAACAGTAATTTTATGTTTTCCTGCTTTATAATCCTTAGATTTTATTTTACATGTAACTATTCCATTAGATACTGCAACATTACTTGCAATAGTTACACCATTAAGTTTTACAGATGCTTTACCACTTTTAACATAAGTATTAGTTGCTATATCTATAACCCTAATGTCTAATGAAAAATTATTACCATAAGTTGCAGTTTTATTATT
>SUTP01000126.1 GCA_015062815.1 Methanosphaera stadtmanae
AGTATACTCCTAAAGAAAAATTATTGTATTATCTTCTTGTTTTTTCTATCATTACTTCTATGTGTCTTGTTTGAGCATTTTATTTGAGTTACTTTTACTCAGTTATAATAATTAGTCTAGTTAGCTACTTTATGTTATGGTTTTTCTATTTTTCTTTCATGATATCTAAATGATTTTTGAACATTGTATTTACTTTTGAAGTGAATTGAATCTGTTTTGAAGTATTTTGTAGTGTAATAACCATATTTCTATTAATTTTATTGAGAACATATGAATTTCATTTAATTTATTTCTTTATATTTTGAACTTTGAAAACACCCTTATTTTATATTACATTATACGATAATCATATGAAAACTAAATTACAAATAAATATATTATGAATTCGATTTTTTGTCCAAAATGTGGAATGGTAAAAAATAAATGTATCTGTTCTGATAAAGAAGAAGAACAGCATTCATTAATTGACAGGCCAACAAATGAAGAAAAAGAAATTTTACAAGCACAACATCCTGATATTGATGATGAAATAATTGAAAATTTCCCATTTAAACAAGCCAGACACAATCAATTAGAATTAATATCAGAAATCTTAGAAGCTTTTGAAACTGATTATAAATATGTTATACTGGAAGCTGGTACTGGTACAGGTAAATCTGCTATTGCAGCAACTCTTGGACAAATTTTACAACCATCTTATATTCTTACAATGACAAAACAGTTACAAAGACAATATGCTGATGAATTTGGATATGCACAAGTTAAAGGAAGAAATAATTTTTTATGTTTAGATAGTGGATCCATGAATAGTTGTGATCAGGGTACTTGTCAGACAATAAGATATGGTGAAGAATTTGGTTGTCCTTTCGGTATTAAAATAGAAAAGTCTGATCAAAAGGATTTAGAAAAAGATGATAATACTGATTTTTATCAGACCCCTTTTACTTTTAAATCTGGTGAAAAATGTCCTTATTGGAATCAGAAGGCAATAGCTATTCAAGAACCCGTTTCTCTTCTTAATTATGATTATGCATATTTAGAATTAAATTATGTTCAACACTTCCAAAAACGAAATCTGATGATACTTGACGAAGCTCATAACATTGAAAATAAAATAATGAATAAATTAGAACTAAATATATATAATAAACAGTTACAAAAGGATATTAATACCACAATACCAAGAGAAATGATGTCTTATACAGATGTTAAAGATTGGATAGCCTTCTTAGAAGCAACATATGACTCATACAAGGATATTAATACAAAAGAACTAACTAAACAAAAAGGTGACCGTATAGAACGTGTGAAAAGAAAAATAAGAGAAATAACACGTAACATTAAAAATAATCCACAAGACTGGGTAGTATCAGTTGAGGATGATACTGTATCATTTAAACCATTAAAAGTAGATAAATATGCTAAAGATACTTTATTCCAATATGCAGATAAAGTTTTATTTATGAGTGCTACCATTCTTGATAAGGATTTATTCTGCAAATGGTTAGGATTAGACCCTAAAGAAGTATACTATATAAAAAGTGATAGTCCTTTTAAAAAAGAATACCGGCCAATACATATGAATTTAGTCGGACCAATGTCTAAAAGAGCTCTATGGCACACTGCTCCAAAAACTATTCCCGTACTACGTGAAATTCTAGACAAACATAAAGATGAAAAAGGATTAATTCATACAAATAGTTACCAGTGCCAGAATTATATTATGAATCATATTGTTCTGCAAAGATTACTTTCCCATACACCTAAAACCAGAGAACAGGTACTTGAAACCTTTGAAAAATCTAAAAATCCATACGTACTTGTTAGTCCATCAATGAGTGAAGGTGTGGATCTTCCATATGAAAAATGTCAATTCCAAATAATATATAAAGTGCCTTATCCATATCTGGGGGACAGACAGGTTAATGAAAGAAAAAATATTGACCCTGAATGGTATGCATATAAAACCATTATGACACTGATGCAGGCATATGGTCGTGGAATGAGAGCAGAAAATGACCACTGTGATACATACATCTTAGATAAGAATATTCAAACACTTCTTAGAAATAAGATGTATAGAAAATTAATTCCTAAATTCTTTAAAGAAGCTATAGTCACAGACTAAGCTTCTTTACTTTTTGTTCTTTAAATTTAATAATAACATTGGATTTATCTGTAGGGATAGCATTCATTTTTAGCATATTCAAGTTCTAACCATCTTTTTAGCATTTCTTCTTTAATAAGATATGTTCCATTATTATTTGTTATTAAATTTAGTTCAGTCAGTTTTTTAAAATAGATACTTAAAGACCCGCTTTGTGTTTCTAATTTTTTTGATATTTCTTTTCTTTTTAAGGGTTTGTCTATTAATGTGATTATTATATCTTTTTCTTTGTTTGAGAGTTTTATCCATATGTTTACTAAGTATTTAATCATATAAGATATGTTGTTGTCAAATGTATCAATTATATCTTCTTTTTTTATTGTTTCATTTGTTGGTAATAAATTTGCTAAGGTATTTACATAGTATGGAATTCCACTTGTACATTTATAAAATCTTTCAAATGATTCCTGTGTAAATTCTAAGTAGGGTGCCTTTTCGTTGAGGTATTTCTTTGTCGTGTTTTCATCAAATGGCGTTAATTGTTGTGTAATTATTCTTCCACCAAATGCACCTTCTTGACTGGCGATGTCATAAATTAATTGATCTTCCATACCCATGCTTCCGGTTATAATATAAGCCACATTATTATGATTTTGTATATGTCCCCGTAGTATCCATAAGAAAGAGTTTAAGTAATCATTTAATTCTTTTATTATTTGGAATTCATCTATTAATATTATTACTCCTTTTATTTTATCCTGATTTTCTTCATATATCTTTTGAGGTAAATTCAATACAAAATCCATTAATGAGGCTTCATCATCTTCACTTGCTATTAATGGTATTTGAATTGAGTTTGCTGTTGTTATATCTTTTATTTCGAAGTTTTTTGTTTGAAAATATTTCTTTAATCGTGTTGTTAATAGGTTTATTCCTTTTTTATTTGATTGTTTGATTATTTCTTTATAATAATGTTTCATAATACCTGTTACTGTAAGATGTTCTCGTTGATAAGACTGTGATGTTGAAAAATCTATTAGTATTGACAAGTATCCTTCTTCATTTAGTTGTTCTTTGATTTTGTTAAGAAATACAGTTTTACCAACACCCCTTACTCCAGTAAATAAGATTTCCGGAGCATTAGCATATTCTGTAGAGTATAATAAACTTTTAATGTTACTAATTTCTTTTTCTCTACCATATAATTCATCATCACTTAATTTGTTTCTTGTACCCCATGGAAGTTTTTTCATTAATAATGCCTCTTAAAAATTTAATAAGAATATTATTATATAATAATAATATTATTATATAACTTATGTAATAAAACTATTATTAACTATAAAAAGTAATAAAAATTTTATTACAATAATCAATCTATTAATTTGATGTTTATTTTCCTATGCCTAGGATGTTTTCAAATATAATAATTAAACGTGCAAAAAAAACACATAAATACTGAAAAAAAAACTTAAAAATCAGAATAATCTTTTCATGAAAACACCCCAATACTCTTTTAATGTTTCCTATGAATTTGTTGTTTAAAACTTTGACTATCAGCTTTAGTTGAGGATGGATTAATTAATGTTAAATATAATCTTCCTTCATTACAAAGAAGTGTAAAAAACTCTTAATTTCTTCACTGAAA
>SUTP01000048.1:0-4956 GCA_015062815.1 Methanosphaera stadtmanae
TATATAGTGGAAATTCAAAATACAATGCTTCAAGAAGCACACCAATCAGCAGTCCACTAAACATATCTAAAGGTGATGCAAATATCACATTCATGGACACAAAAATAACAGCTGAATCTGGTGAAAATGTCATAATCAGAACAATAGTAACTGATGCAAATGGTGACAGAATAACTAGTGGTAAAGTAGCATTCAAACTAAATGGTGTAACATTAAAAGATAAAAATGGTAAAACAGTTACAGCAACTATCAAAGATGGTATTGCAACACTTAACTACACAATACCTGATACATACAAAGTAAAAGACTATGAACTAACAGCAGTATTATCTAGTAACTACTATGAAAGAGCAGAACAAAAAGCAACACTCTCATTAACTAAAAAAGTTATAACAATAACAACCACCAATATCACAACAGTAAATGGTAAAACTAGTATTAAAGGTACAATTACAGACCTTAAAGGTAAACTCATGGTTACTCCAAGTAAAATGGTTGTTAAAGTAAATGGTAAAACTATGTTAACCAATGTTACTTCTAATAATGGTATATTTGATTTATCATTCACACACACATTCAAAAAAGGTATGTATGAATTATTAATAATCAGTGGAGAAAATGGAATGTACCAAAGTGGTAGATTAACAACAGTTTTAAAAGTTTAAAAATAAGTTATTTTATCCAAGGGATTAGATTTAATAGTTTAAAGATGAAGAAAAATAAAAAAAATATTCTTCATCAATTTTTTTTTCCTTGAAGAAAATATTTTTAATTATTTATATTATTTTTAAGCCATCCTGCAATGGCACACTGACCCATGGAAACACTTCCATCTCCGGAACATGTTTGTTCATGTTGAACAAATCTCAGTCCATCAGATTCTATTTCTTCTTTCACAACATTTGAAATAAATTCATTGTAGAATACTCCTCCGGTTACTCCTATTGTATCAACTTTATACTTTTTAGCAGTATTTATTGCAATTCGGCTCATTGATTCAGAGAGTGTTCTTTGACATGCACAAGCAATATCTTCCTTTCTAACTCCATCTTCGAGTAATTCTAATGCATGGTAAACTAATTTACTGGTATTAATAATACTTTTTCCATTAATTATTTCTTCAGGTAATGTTATATGTAGATTATCTTCTGATTTAACGGCTATTGATTCTAATTTCATAGAACATTCGCCTTCATAACCTCTAGACTTACTAATACCAAGAAGTACACTCACAGCATCAAGTACTCTACCCATACTACTTGTTTGTGCAGTGTTAAAGTTGTTATCTAACTGTTTTATAACAATATCCACTTCTTTTTCACCATATTTGAAATAACTTGAATATTTTTCTTTCATAATTTTTCTTAATTCTTCTTTATCCATAATTTTATATAACATTGCAAGTGCCATTCGTATAGGATATTTTGTACTTAGATCTCCTCCGGGCATAGGCTGATATGATAATCCTCCAAGATTTTTATAATGGCCTGTATTATCTAAGTATAATATTTCACCACCCCAACTATTTCCATCTTCACCATAACCTACACCATCAGAAGCGATAACAACCATTTCATCTAATTCATGTTCTGCCATAAGACTGGCTGCATGAGCATGGTGATGTTGAATTGGAATAATTTCTGCATCATATTCTTCACTTAATTGGCGTGCCAGTTTTGTAGTATTGAATTCTGGATGCATATCTCGGGCAATATAATCAATATGGTCGGTACATGTTAATTTTAGTAAATGTTTTATAGCATCTTCCATAAATTCCAAGGTTCTGATTTTGGATGTATTTCCAATATGTTGGGATGGATAACATTTACCTTCTTTTAGTAATGAAAATGTAACATCTAATTCTGGGCCAAGAGCCAGGATATTATCTTTTGTATTTATATTGCTGAAATCAAATGGTTTTGGAACATATCCTCGTGAACGTCTTATGAATCCTGGAAGTCCATTTCTAAATCTTATTACACTATCATCACACCTGTTGAGTATTATTCGGTCATGTAAAAGATAATAATCTGCTATATCTTCTAATTTACCTGTTATTTCATCATTATTGATAAGCATAGGATTTCCGGGCATATTTGCAGAAGTCATTACATATGCCTTTTCATCAGTATATGTAAATAGCAGGTGATGTAATCCGGTATAAGGTAACATTACTCCCTGATTATGTAAATCTGGAGACAGATGTTCTGAAAGATCATAATTTTCTGATTTATTTAAAATCACAATTGGTCTGGATACAGATTCTAACACTTTCTGTTCTTCTTCACTATATTCTACAAATGAACTGGCTGTTTTACTATCAGGTGTCATACATGCAAAAGGCTGAGTATATCTTCCAAGTCTTTTGCGTAATTTATCAATAGCTTCATCATCAGATGTTTTACAAACCAGGTGGGTTCCACCAATACCTTTTATTGCAAGTATATTCCCTTCATCTATAAGTTTACTAGTTTCCTGTACTGGATTAGGGGATTCAATTATTTCATCTTTGTATAAAAATACTTTAGGACCACAATCAGGACAACATGTAGCTTCTGCATGATAACGTCTATCCCGGGGATTATGATATTCTTCATCACATGATTTGCATAATGGGAAATGGGTCATGGTAGTATTTTTTCTGTCATAAGGAATAGTATTAATAACAGTAAAACGTGGACCACAATTAGTACAAGCTGTAAAAGGATAATGATAATGTCTATCTTCTCTATTTAATGTTTCACTAAGACATTCATCACATATACTTATATCTGGAGGAATTACTGCAGATCCTGAAATTTCATTACTACTGTTGATGATTTTAAAATCAGTATATTTATCACAATCACTTCCACTTTGAATGTCCATGGTAATATTATTTATTTCGGATCTGACAGGTTTATTTTTTTCTAAGTTATCTGCAAATGAATTTATATTATTATAAGAACCTTGTAGTACAATTTCAACAATATTTCCCATGTTTCTAACATAACCTGTCAAATCTAATGATTTAGCAATTCTATATACTGTAGGTCTAAAACCTACTCCTTGAACTATTCCATCAACTAGTAAATATGCAGTATATTCTTTCATTTTTTTCCCACTTTTTATTCTTGCTTAATATTTTTATAGTTTTAATTATATTTAGTTAAATATTTTTACTATGTATTATTATAAATAATTATAATTATTGGAGGCTTTTTATATGAAAAATATTTTGAATGAATTAATGGATGGTAAAATATCTATTTCAGAGGCTGAAGAACAATTAAAAGTTGCTCAAATTCAAGAGTTAGGTAATAATATAAAATTTGATACAAATCGTGAAGAACGGGTGGGTGTACCTGAAGCGGTATATTCTCAAGGAAAAACAGATACGGATTTGATAAACATAATTAATAATCTTGAAATTTCCAATAATTTAATGATAACAAGATTGCCTCCTCAGCGTTTTAATCAAATAAAAAATCAAATTAATGAAGACGTCCTCAAACTATCAAAATATTATGAACAATCACATATATTAACTATTAATAAAAATGAGATAGAACCATTAAATGGA
The DNA here is from genome assembly GCA_015062815.1 of Methanosphaera stadtmanae. Classification (GTDB taxonomy): domain Archaea; phylum Methanobacteriota; class Methanobacteria; order Methanobacteriales; family Methanobacteriaceae; genus Methanosphaera; species Methanosphaera stadtmanae_B. The sequence continues at coordinate 3,563 of SUTP01000048.1, forward strand.
AAAGTAGCAATAATAACTGCAGGGACTGCTGATGTACCCATAGCAGAAGAAGCCAGAATCACAATTCAACAAGCAGGTTATACTCCTATATCAATATATGATGTTGGAGTTGCAGGAATACACAGATTAATAGATAAAATATCATTTATATTAGATGAAAAAGTGGATGTTATCATAACAGTAGCTGGAATGGAAGGAGCACTTCCTTCAGTAGTAGCTGGACTAGTAGATATGCCAGTAATAGGAGTACCTACTTCAACAGGGTATGGTGTTGGAGAAAAAGGTTTCACAGCATTATTTGCCATGTTACAGTCATGTGCACCGGGACTATCTGTAGTAAATATAGATAATGGGTATGGTGCAGGAATAAATGCAATAACAATAATTAATCAAATACAAAAACGAGTTAATGATTAATAATTTATATTATTTAGATTAAATTGTAATAAGAATTAAAAAATAGCTTTTTTTTTAAAATGATGGGGTCACTGGGATTTGAACCCAGATCCTAGGATTTCTCTTGTCTCAGCACTCCAATTGATCATCATCGGTTATGCCTCAGTGTGCGCACTTTCTTCAAAGACAACTGGAGTCCCAGATGATGCCTGGTTACACTATAACCCCATACGTGTTGTTTACGTACTAAGACAGTTATAGACCTAGGAATTGTTAATATTTATTTTAAAACTAGTATATAAATTTTATGATACTTTTTGTATTTAACATTTTTTTTCCACAAAAAAAGAGAAATGGGTGTTATTTTTTAAGAACAATTTTTTCAGCAGTAATTTGTGGTGGTATTGTGTTTGTAGGATCACCTACAGTGTAAACATCTATTTTTCGACCATTTTTTATAGTGCCAAAATCTGTTCGTACTTGTTTGTTGTCCTCTGTTTCTTTAAATATTTTCGTATCATTTTTTACAATAATTGAAATGTTATTATCCTTATTACTTTCATCATGTAAATAAAAAGTTCCTATTGTGTTATTGGTATTATTAGCATTATTTGTAGTATTTCCAACCACAGTTCCTGTTAAATCAGGCAGTTGATCCATAGTGGCTGAATATGTTCCGATTACAAATCCTGCTAAAATTACTAATATTATTATCATTTGCAGAGGACTTAGTTGCATATTTTATTCTCGCTTTGTTTAACTTTATATTATGTATTTGTTTTTTTCCATTAATAAACTTACTAATTTTCTTTGGTATCACCAATGTATGTAGCATAAAATCCATCAGTATCAGCATAAATAGGTTTAAATCCATATTTTTTTGATTCTTCCATTGCATTTTGGATGTATAAACGTCCCCATTCTGTTATTGATGCTGCACATTCAAGTTTATACCATCTGAATCTGGAATATCCATATGCACCATATATTGTATTTAC
>SUTP01000048.1:5056-14271 GCA_015062815.1 Methanosphaera stadtmanae
ATATTATTTTTTAGATAAGCTTCTCTTATTAAATACCATTCAATCATTTGGCCTGTAGTCATACGTCCAATGTCAAATAATGGTTGACCTACAAGTCTGGTTTGTGCGATGGTAAGTGGTGTAATTTTATCTCCAATTTTTGTAGTACTTACTGCATCATCCATTGAATAATCGAATAGTTCTTCAAGTCTTTCATCATCAGAATCCCAGTATTGATATATTTTATCTCCGGGTACATCAATTTTTACTTCATCAAATAGTTCTTCATAAACTCTCTCAAGAGTGTAACGATCTAAACTGGTGTATCTTCTAATAAGAGGGTATAAATCCAGATGTACTCTTCCCTTTATAACACCTGCATTATCAAAACCTCTTTTTATGAATTTTATGCCGCTGCCATCAACACCTAAGGGTAATTTTATATTAAGGTTATCAGCTCTTTTTTTAATGTATGGTAAATCAAAGTTATCTGAATTGTATCCAACGATTATATCGGGGTTTTCTTCTTTTATTATTTCAACAAATCTATTCAACATATCTTTTTCAGTTTTCAATGTTTCAACAAATTCTTTTTTTGATTTTTTTGTTGATAAGACTTTATTTAATCCTTGATTGCTACTTAAACTCATCATAATTATAGGATCTTCTCCCATTTCGGGCATACCTTCAGAATTATAAACTTCGATGTCAAAACTTATTATTTTTACTTCATGTCTTATTTTATGGGTATCTATAGGATCTTCTTCTAGTTTAAACAATAGGGTATCTTCATCTAAAGTGATATCTTCTCCATAAAACTCTAAATCTATAGTTTCACCATGTAGTTCTATGATATTTGTGGGTGTTATTTCTTTATCAATGAGGTATCTTCTGTAAAATGGAATATCATATTCTCTTATTTGGTCTACGCTATCCAAATCGCGTATAATGTCTCTTAATTTAGGAACTTCTTGTGGGTGTGTAAGGGTTATTTTAATAAATTCTCTTGCAGTACCTATATCTATTTTTTCTTCAAGTTCTAAATCATCTAATTCCAGTTCTCTTAGTTCAATTAAGCATTCATCAAGGTCATTTGGTAGAACATACATGTATGGTTTGAATGTATAGTCTAATGCGATAATATTTTTGTTATTTTTAGGATCGGTTCCAAATAATCTGATTACTGGTTTATTGTTTCTAGTTACATAATCAATATCATTAAGAACAATAGTCTTTGTTTCCATAGATTTAATATATATTAACTTAAATATTAAAAATTATATGGAATAAATAAAATAATAGAATAACTTGTAATCACGTGATATTATGACAAGTTTTAGAAAAATTAATAATCAAGATAATATAGAAATGATTGCAACCTGGATTTATCAGACAGAATATTCATTTAATAGGCTTTTTTTTAATGATTCTGTTAGAGCTGTAACGGGTATTGAAAGGTTAATTATGAGTGATACTATTAATCCTTATCATAGAAAATTCATCACAATTTGTTATGATGATGACCCAAATGAAATTTTAGGTATTGTTGTGGGATATAAAGGTTCTGATGTAAGTTTTGATTCTAAATTTAAAGCAATATATGATACTTCATGTAGTGAAATAGCCCTTATTTTTCTAAATGAAATAGCTAACAAACTTAATTCATCCACTGTTAAACCGGATGAATATTATATTGGGAATCTTTATGTAGATCCAAAACATCGTAATAAACATATTGGAAGTAAATTAGTACAATATTCTAAAAGAATAGCAAAACAAGGGGATTCTAATAAAGTAATACTTGATGTGAAATGTGAAAAAAAAGAACTTCTTGATTATTACAGAAAATTAGGTTTTGAGGTCTCCGGAACAAATTTTTATAGATTTTTTGGTAAAATAGAGGGTTGTTATGCAATGAGTTGTGAGTTATGTAGGGAGTGATACAATGGAAAAAGTTGATGATATTACAATAATTCTAGGTAAAGAAAGAGATTCTAATACATATATAATAGGAGATGCAATTATAGATCCTGGTTCTGGTCAACACATGGATTACGTAATTGACTCTATTAAAGAAGCAGGAATTTCAATGGATGATATAAATAAAATTGTAAATACCCATTGTCATTTTGATCATATGGGGGCAGATAAATATTTACAAGATACATATGGTTATGATATTTATATGCATCCAGAAGATATTAAATCAGTTGAACAAAAGGACGCTGATGCAACAGTAGCAGCATCATTTGGTATGGAAGTTCCTGACTTGGATATTAAAGCAGTTAATGAGGATGATGTTATAAATAATTATAAAGTAATTCATACACCAGGTCATACTCGTGGAGGAATATGTTTATTTGATGAAAAAAATTTAATTAGTGGTGACACATTATTCTCCGGTGGTAATTTTGGTAGAATAGATTTACCTACAGGTGATAGAACAGATATGAAAAAATCCATACTAAAATTATCTAAATTGGAAGTTGTTCAGTTATTCCCTGGTCATGGACCTTATGCGATTGCAGCAGTAGCTGAACAAATATCATTATCGGTAATGATTGCTTCAAGACTCTAAAAAATTAAATACTAAGTATGCTATTCTTAGTAAATAATTTTTTTACTTTTTTTACACTTTTATCTTTTACAAGTATTGTGACCATATCATGTTTATCGAGGATTATATCATTTTGTGCAATATATTCTTTATCATCTTTTTCACATAAAAGTACAATATAATCTTCATTAGGACTTATTTCACCAATGGTCTTACCAATAACTTTACTAGACTTTACTTCAACATTGATGATATCATAACTTCCCTTAGATGTAAATTCTAGTTCATTAACATTGCTGGGTTTAATTATGAATGTTTCAATGTAGTTACATGCTGTTAATTCGGGACTGACTACTTCATTTAATCCTAATTTTTTAAACATTTTAATATGGGATGGATTACCAGTTCGTGCCACAATTTTTTCAACATTATAGTCCTGTGAAGTAACACCAATCAGCAGGTTAACTTCATCAGTACTTGTGGCTGCTACAACAATATCTGCATTATCAATACCTGCCTTTTCAAGAACAGTTTTGTTAGTGGCATCTCCTTTAACTAAAACAACATCTTGAAATTTTTTTTCAATTATCTCTGAAGTTAATGGATCATTATTAATAAGAGTTATATGATAATCACTGCGTCTTTTCAACAGTTCAATTAGTCTTAAACCTACTCTTCTTCCACCAACAATAATAACATTAACCATAATAAATCCCTAAAATATGTTTTATAATTATTTTATTATAATTATTTACTTATAAAATCTTTTATTTAATATGTCATTTTTGTCATGTGTTTTTATTAAATACTTTTTTTAAGGATATTGAACATAATATTAATATAATATTTTTTTAACTATAATTTTTAAAGAGGATATAATGGATTACAAAAAAGTATTTGGATTATTACTTGTAGGATTAATAGTTTTAGCTGCCATGGTGATCTTTATAGGTCCGGGTCAGATTATTGAAGCATTATCCAAAGCTAATATTAATTATGTTTTAATTGCAGTAGGTATTCAGGTGGTTATACTGGTAATTTGGAATGCTAGGTGGAGTATTATTTCAGGAGCATTACAAATTCCTCACTCAAAATTACAAATGTTTCCAATGTTACTTTTGGGTTTGGCTATAAATAACTTAACTCCAAGTGGACGTGGTGGTGGTGAACCTGTAAGAGCATATTTATTAACTAAAAGTTCTGGTGTTTCCTTAAAAGAAACTCTTGCTACTGTATTAAGTGATAAAATGTTTGATACGTTCCCATTTATAGTTTTAGCATTAGCATCTATGGTTTATCTCATATATTATATTCATATGAGTCAAACTATGTACATTACTTTAATTGTTTCATTAGTTATATTTGCACTAATCATATTTTTCTTAATCTATGTATGTTTCAATGAACAATTAGGAATAAAAACAGTTAAATGGGTATTTAGGCAGTTAAGAAGATTCATGTCAAGAGATTTGGATGATTATGAAACAAAAGCATTATCTTCCATTTCCGGATTTCAAAAAAGTATTAAGTACTTAATGAAAAATAAACGTGTATTCACATTAGGTTTGGGATTAGCATTTCTGGTATGGTTCTTAGAATTATTAAGAGTTTACGTGGTATTCCTTGCATTTGGAACAAATGTGTCTTTATTCATGATAGCATCAGTATTCTTAGTATCTGCTCTTGTGGGAATGATTCCAGCATTACCTGGTGGATTAGGGGCTATTGATGGTTTGATGATTTTATTATATTCTATGGCAGGGGTACCTCCATCAGTAAGTACAGCTGCAACTATAGTTGAAAGATTAATTTCATACTGGTTAGTATCAGTATTGGGTTTATTAGTACTGCCGTACTTTGGTACCGGAGTATTGGATGAGGTTGGTGTTGATTAACCAACTATTTCTTATTTTTAATTATTTTTTAGGTGATTTTCATGACAATAGTAGATGATACATATGCAGAAGCATTTAGTACTAAAGCATCTTATTTATTAATAACAGCAGCAACAAAAGAATTAGCATTCACAGCAGCAACAGAAGCAACAGGTTTTGCTACTTCATTTATAGGGTGTGGAGCAGAAGCAGGTATAGATCAATATGTGCCTGCAGATAAAACTCCGGATAACAGGCCTGGTTATTCAATTATAATCTGCCAAAATAAAACAAAACTTGTTGAAGAACAATTATTAAATCGTATAGGACAATGTGTACTCACTGCTCCAACAACAGCAGTATTTAATTTATTGCCTGAATCTGAAAATCAGACAAATCTTGGTTTCAAATTAGCATTTTTTGCTGACGGATATCAAGAAAAAATAGAAAAATATGATAAAGTTATGTATAAAATTCCAGTCATGTCTGGTGATTTTTTAATAGAAGAAAACATAGGTATTATTGATGCAGTAGCAGGAGGTAATTTATTTATAATGGCTAAAACAAATGAATCTGCATTAATAGCATCTCAAGCTGCAGTAAATGCAATAGCTGATGTTGAAGGAGTAATAACTCCATTTCCGGGAGGTATAGTTGCATCAGGTTCTAAAGTAGGATCTAAAAAATATAAATTCATGCATGCAACAACAAATGAACAGTACTGTCCAACATTAAAAGATAAGATAGAAGATTCACAATTACCAGAAGAAGTAAATGGTGTTTATGAAATAGTATTTGATGGTCTCAGTGAAGAAAAAATTAAAAAAGCTACACAAGAAGCTATAAAAGCAATAAAAACAATTCCTGACGTGGTTAAAATATCTGCAGGAAACTATGGTGGAAATCTGGGAAAATATAAAATAAACTTAATTGAATAATTTTTGAGAATGTGTTATTATGAAAAATGTATTAACTCCATTGGAAATGAAAGCTACAGATAAAAATACCGAATATAATAAAATACCGACACTTTGTTTAATGGAAAATGCGGGTGCACAAATTGCACATTATATTGTAGACAATTATCCTGATAAGAAAAAAGTATCCATATATTCTGGTACCGGGGGTAATGGAGGAGATGGTTTTGTAATAGCACGACATTTACTAAACTATGGTTATAGAATACATTTATTCCTACTTGCCCGACCAGAAAATATTAAAAATAAGGACTCTAAACTAAACTGGGAATCCTTAAGTATAATAAATCAAACAGATAATCGTTTAACAATTGAAAAAATAACGGATTCATCTCAGATAAAACCAGATAATTCGGATATAATTATAGATGCAATATTAGGTACTGGGGTAAAAGGTAAAATAAGAGAACCTACATCAAGTGCAATTGACACTATTAATTATTCACCTGCAATCGTATTGTCTGTAGATGTGCCTTCTGGATTAAATCCACTAACAGGAATTGTGGAAGATAAAACAGTTATACCAAAAACAACTCTTACATTGCATAAAGCTAAAACTGGTTTAATAGAAGCTCAAACTAGTTATGTTGGTGAAATTGTGGTATTGGACATAGGAATACCGAAAATAGCAGAAGAATATGTGGGTATGGGAGATTTACTTAAAATACCTCAACCAAATTCAAATTCACATAAAGGAGAAAATGGATCTGTACTGATTATAGGTTCAAATCCTGATTATATTGGGGCAGTAGTATTTGCAGCACAAGCAGCATTAAGTCAGAATATTGATTTGGTATATATAGCAGCACCGGAAAAATCAGCCACTATTATAAAACAGTTCAATCCTGAATTCATAGTTAAAAGTTTGCCTGGAGAAATATTAACGGCTGATGATTATGAATTAATTGAACCATTAATAAATAAAGTAGATTCAATTCTTATAGGTTCTGGGTCTGGTTTAGATGAAAAAACTGGTGAATTATTTAATAAAATACTTAATTTTGTGGATAAACCTGTAATAATTGATGCGGATGCTCTAAAATTGGTTGATAATCAGCTCATCACTAAAGGCAACGTGGTTTTAACTCCTCATAATCATGAATTTGAAGTGTTCTTCAATCAAAAATTATCCTTGGACTTTGATGAAAAATTAGAATCAGTTCAAAACTTGTCAAAACAATACAATGCAATCATACTCTTAAAAGGGGTTATTGATATAATTTGTTCAAGTAATGATTATAAACTAAATAAAACAGGTAATCAAGGAATGACTGTTGGTGGAACTGGTGATTTATTAGCAGGTTTAGTTTTAGCATTATCAACAAAAATAGGTTTATTTGAAGCAGCATATATAGCTAGTTTCATTCTTGGTTTAAAAGGAGATGAAGCATATGAAAAATATGGTTTTAATTATACGGCAAGTAATCTACTTGAGCTATTATAATTAAATCATATTTTTTTAGGTTATAATATTCATTATTACTAGTAATATTGTACCAAATACTCCTCCAAAACCGGATATGATCATGGTTAATAAGTTTACCGGGATATAAATTCCTGGAACAAAATTAACAAGTACTAAAGTAATCCATCCAGCCAATAAATGTAGAGCTATTTTCAGGAATACTCCACCAAATTCTTTAATAATTTTAATAATTACAATGGCTATTAATATCAAAATAATTAGTGTGATTATATTTGCTAAAATCATTTTCATAACCTCCCATTATTTTTTAATATTATATTTTAATTTAATTTATTATTACATATAACTATTTATATTTTATCTTATTAAAGATAATATTATAATATGTGGAATAACTAAACGGAGGGCTTGTGAATATGGGAATTCTTAAATATGTGGTTATAAATACTCTGATTGGTGAAATAACTGTCGTATGGGACGATTCCAAAAATTTAATTAAACAAATAATTTTACCCGATGTTGTCACAAAAAGAAGTAATCCAAGTAATATTGCTTACACGGGTGTCATATTCGAAAAACATCAAAATAGGATGATTGTTGACGCATGTTCTGATATAAAAGATTGTATTTTAGGACGTGAAATTGATTTTGATATTTCACTACTGGATTTATCAGAATTAACAGATTTTCAGAAAACAGTATTGCTTAAACAAACAGAAATACCTTATGGTCATGTCACAACCTATAAAAAATTAGCTAGTATGATTGGAAAACCTAGAAGTTTCAGACCAGTTGCTAATGTATTATCTAACAACCCATTTCCAATACTTATTCCATGTCATAGGACTGTTCGTGCAGATTGGACAGTTGGAGGTTATGCCGGAACAAAAGATTCAACTTTCAAAACATTAATTCTAAAAAACGAGGGTGTTCCAATAAAAAATGGTATAATTGCTGAAAAATATCATTATCCAATAGAATCTATGGAAACAATCAATAAAATTTAGTTGGTTCTAAAGGGAGGTAAAGATAGATAAATGTTTATCTATTTAATTTCTATTTTTATTTATATTTGTTCATCTTCATCAAGAGCTACTCTCATAGTATCTGAATCTTGAGGCATGTATGCTAAGAAATCTTCAGCGGCTCTTCTTACATCAGATGAACCTATAATGTATCTACCTGCAATAATAATGTCTGCACCATTTGATAAAGCTTTGTTTACTTTTTCTGGGGTTACTCCACCAGCTACTGCAACTAATCCTCGTTCACCAAGTTTGGATTTAATTTCTTTAATATTACCCCATTCAGATGCTTGTTCATTATCATTATTTTTCATAGTTTCAGAGTCAATATTTCTGTGTAATAACACTATGCTTGGTTTTAATTTAATTCCATCAAGTTTTGCAGGAATATCTTGAACATTCATCATATCAAGTATTGAGTAAATACCTTGTTTTGAACATTCATGGATAGCTTTTTCTATTGATTCGTTAGTTCCAAGACCAGAAATAGCTACAGCATCAGCTGTTTCATCTGCAGCCATTTTAACTTCTACTCTTCCAACATCTAATGTTTTAAGGTCTGCTATAATAAATGCTCCAGGTCTTTCTTCTCTTATTTTACTAATAATTTCCACACCAAATTTTTTAACAAGTGGTGTACCTGCTTCAATAAGTATTCTTTCACGTTTTGGTAAGTCTCTTATTATACTACGCATTTTATCTTCATTATCAAGATCCAATGCAACCTGTAAGTAAGGTGGGTTCCATAATTTCATAGCTTTGAATCCCATTATTGGATGTGTTCCTCTATCTTTTTCAGCTAATACTTTATCAACAGATGGATATCCTTCAAGAGCACGTTTAATAGCTAATTTTGTTGCACCATAATTGTATTGGTAAATTTTACGGTAATCTTCTGCAGCAGGGTCAATAAATACATTTACCATTAATACAATATCTTCCACGATACTTTTATCAATAATACCTTCTTCAACAGCATCAGCAACAGCTCTTCCAACAGCAGTTTGTGCTGGACCAAAAATTTTACTTGCATCATTTAAGTTTTGCACAGTAACTTTTGGTATAATTAAAGTTGCAGGTTTAGTTGTTAAATTAGGTCTAATCACGGATAAAAGAGGGGTGTGACCTACAGACATATTAGCCATATTTGTTGCAAATGCAGTTCCAACAGGACCTTCCTTATCTCCAATAATAAGGTCAATATGTGCTAGTTCTGGTCCATCTCCAATTAAAGCTTCTCCAATTTCATACATTCAATTTTTCTCCATAAATTTTAACATCTATTATATTAAGATGCTGGTTTAGAAAGGTTTGTTATAAACTTTCAATATAATAATATATTTATCAATTTTCAATTATATATTTACGGTAGAAATT
>SUTP01000049.1 GCA_015062815.1 Methanosphaera stadtmanae
TGTTTAGGTCATCAAGGTATCTATTATAACTATGGTGGCAATATTATAAAAAATAAACCAACACACGGTAAAAAAGATATTATAATTCATGAAAACTCAAAATTATTTAAAAGTATTCCTAAAGACTTTGAAATAGTTAGATATCATTCATTAATTTGTGATAAAAATACATTACCCATAGATATTAAAGTTACTTCTTACACAAAAGACGGGATAATCATGGCAATAGAACATACGAAATATCCAACGTATGGTATTCAATTTCATCCAGAGTCCATAGGAAGTGAATATGGAGAGATTATAGTCAAAAACTTTTTAAATATTACTGGTTGACTGATAATATGAAAATAATTGAAGATATTATAAAAAACAAAAAAAATCAGGTCAATCAATTAAAAAAGAAAAAACCTTTAAAAGATTTGAAAAAGGAAACAGTAGACATGATTTCAACTAAAAATGATTTCTTTTTATTTGAAGAAAAATTAAAAAATAGTAAATCAACTTGTCTAATTACAGAGTATAAACCTGCAAGTCCATCACAAGGAAATATAAGTAATTTAACTGTAAACGAAGTTATAAAAATTTACGATGAAACCCCTGTAGATATGATATCAGTATTAACAGAAGAATCATACTTTAAAAGTAACTTAAATAACTTCAATAAAGCTAGAAATATAACAAGTAAACCCTTACTGCGAAAAGATTTTGTGATAGACGAATATATGATATACGAATCTGCAAAAAATAATGCTAATTGTATTCTTCTAATTGCAAATATTTGTCCAGATATAGAACAATATTTGAATATTACTGAAGAATTAGGAATAAATGCAATAGTTGAATGTCATGATAAAAATGATATTGAAAATATTGAAGATTATGATCCCCGAATAATCGGAATCAACAATAGAAATCTAAAAAATTTTACTATTGATTTAGAAACAACTAAAAAATTAAAAGATTATGTGCCTAATTATATGATTTCCGAAAGTGGAGTACAAACAGTAGAAGATGCAAAAAAATTAAAAGGTTATGGTGCTGACGGAATATTAATAGGCACTAGTATTCTTAAAGACAACTCTTTAAAAGAAATAAAAATAAGAATTAATGAATTAAATAATGTATTAAAAAACTAAGGAGGTATGAACTTGACCATTGAAATAAAAGTTTGCGGTATAACTAATCAAGAAGATAAAGCAAAAATCGATAAATTAAGTGTGGATTATATTGGTTTTATAAATATACCTCGATCAAAAAGAAATATTTCTTTAAAAGAAATTGAAGAATTCCAAAAAAGAAGTAATAATAAAAATCAAAACGTATTAGTTATTGAACCTGAAAATGCATATGAAACATTAATAAAATTAAATAAAACAAACGTATTTAACGTTCAATTACATTCACTCAAACCTTTTGACGTTAAATATATCAAGTGGTCAAGTCAGTATCTCTTTGGATTAATGAACATAACAAAAGTTATTGGATTAAGTGATGAATTAACAAAAGACAAAATAAAAGAAATAAATGAACACTGCAGATACTGTGATGATATCCTATTTGATTATATAAAAGATAATAAAACAGGCGGAACTAATAGTCAAATTCCCATAGAAACAGCTGTTCAAGCATCAAAAATTATAAAAGAAAATTATCCCAGAACAAAAGTAACTTTAGCAGGAGGACTTAATTTTAAATACTTAAAAGAAATTCAAGATCAATTAGAAAACTTTGATAGAATCGATTTAAATAGTGGTGTAGAATATTCAGTAGGAAGAAAAAATATTCATTCTATTAAAAAAATTATTAAATTAATTAAAGAGGATTATTATGAAATATGATGGAAAATTTGGAAAATATGGTGGTGTTTTTGTACCAGAACTACTAATTCCTGCAATAGAAGAATTAGAAGAAGCTTTTTATAAATTTAAAAATGATGAAAAATTCATGAAAGATTTAAAATTTTATTTAAATGAATTTGCTGGTAGACCAACAGGGTTATATTATGCTGAAAATTTATCTAAAGAATTAGGATGTAAAATATACTTAAAACGAGAAGATATGCTTCATACAGGAGCTCATAAAATAAATAATGCTATCGGACAAGGATTACTAGCAAAATATATGGGAAAAACTAATTTAATTGCTGAAACTGGTGCAGGACAACATGGAATTGCAACAGCAGTTATTGGAGCAAAACTTGGATTAAATGTAAAAATATTTATGGGATCTAAAGATGTTGAAAGACAAAAAATGAATGTTTTTAGAATGCAATTATCCGGTGCAGAAGTAGTGCCAGTAGATATTGGTTCACAAACACTTAAAGATTCTATTAATGAAGCATTTAGATATTGGATTTCAAATTTAGATACTACACATTACCTAATAGGTACTACTATGGGTCCTCATCCATATCCTAATATGGTTAAATTCTTCCAAAGTATTATAGGTACTGAAGCCAAAGAACAAATTTTAAATCTTGAAGGCAAATTACCAGACACTGTCATAGCCTGTGTAGGAGGAGGAAGTAATTCAATAGGTATATTTAGTGGATTTTTAGATGATGAAAATGTAGATTTAATAGGTGTTGAAGCTGGTGGAGAAGGTATTGACACAAGTAAAAATGGAGCAACATTAACTAAAGGTACTGATGGAATTTTACATGGATCATTATCAATCGTATTACAAAATAATGATGGACAAATTCAAGAAACAAGTAGTGTCTCAGCAGGATTAGACTATCCTGGTGTAGGTCCTGAACACGCATATTTAAAAACTAATGGACGAGCACAATATGTACCTATAACAAATAAAGAAGCCTTAGAAGCATTTGAATTATTATGTAAAACTGAAGGCATTATACCAGCACTTGAAAGTTCTCATGCTATTGCTTATGCTATTAAATATGCTAAAAAAGAGGAAAATAAAGGAAAAATAATAATTGTTAATTTATCTGGACGTGGAGATAAAGATATGGGAATAATAGCTAAAGAATTAGGAGTGGAAGTATGAATAAAAAAACATATGCTGAGATGTTCAAAGAATCAAAAGAAAATAACGAAGGAGTTTTCATACCATTTCTTGTAGTAGGTGATCCTAATTATGAAACTTCTATTGAAATAGCCAAATTATTAACTGATAAGGTTGATGCTTTGGAAATAGGTTTTCCATTTTCTGATCCGGTTGCAGATGGAAAAAGTGTTCAGGAAGCTGATTTGAGAGCTTTTAATGCTGGTATTACTACTGAAAAATGTTTTAAATTTCTTGAAGAACTTCGAAAATATAGTGATATACCAATTGGATTATTATTATATTATAATTTAATTTTCAATTATGGTATTGAAGCGTTTTATAAAAGATTAAGTGAAATTGGGATAAATGCTGTTTTAACTGCAGATTTACCTCCTGAAGAAGCAGAAGAATCGATAAAAATTGCTAATAAATACGGAATAGAACAAATATTTATTGTTTCACAAAAAACAAGTAATGATAGATTAAAAAAGATAAGTGAATTTGCAAAGGGATTTATTTATGTTGCAAGTGTAATGGGAACAACGGGTGCAAGAACAACAGTTGAACATGACACTACTAATTTAATTAAGAGAATTAAGGAACATAGTAATTTACCCCTATGTGTAGGATTTGGTATATCCAAACCAGAACATGTTAAAGAAATATTAGGTGCTGGTAGTGACGGGGCAATTGTAGGAAGTGCTTTAATTAATATAATTGCTGATAATATAAATGATAAAGATAAAATGATGGATAAAATAAGCAAATATGTAATTAAAATGAAAGATGCTACTAGAGGGATTTAAATGATTAAGGAGAATTTAGATGATATTTTAGATTATAAAAAAGATTTAACTTATGATGAAGCATACCAATGTATGAATGATTTAATTATAGGAAGCTGTGATGATATAATTGTTTCTGCATTTTTAACAGGATTACGAATGAAAGGAGAAACAGTAGATGAAATATCAGGATTCACACAAAGTATGATTAATCATGCTTTAAAAATAGAATATGAAACTAATGAATATATGGTAGATACCTGTGGAACAGGAGGAGATACATTTAAAACATTCAATGTTAGTACAGTTTCTTCAATAATTGCCAGCGCAGCAGGTGCTAAAATTTCAAAACATGGAAATCGTAGCGTTAGTAGTAAATTTGGAGGAGCTGATGCTCTTGAAGCATTAGGAGTAAATATTGAAATGAATCCAAAACAAGTAGCCTATTCTTTAGAACATACCAATTTCGCATTTATTTTTGCTCCAAAATATCATATGGCAACAAAAAATGTTATGAAAGTAAGAAAACAATTAGGAACCAGAACAGTATTTAATTTAATGGGACCTTTTTCATGTCCCGGAAAATTAAATGCACGTATGACCGGTATTTATGATCCTGATTTGATTGAAACAATGGCTCAAGTCTCTATTAAATTAGGGACTAAACGAGGTATGATTGTCCATGGATTTGATGATAAAGGAAAACCTGCGATGGATGAAATATCTAATATAGGAAAAACTAAAGTTGCATTTATTGATCATGGAAATATTGATATTAGATATATAAGTCCTGAAGATTTTGGTCTTGAATATGCTAATCCTGAAGATATACGTGCACCCGATAGTCATGAAGAACATATAAACATTATTAAAAATATTTTAGACAATAAAATTGAAACTTCTAAAGATAAAGCAAGAATGGATTTGTGTCTTATTAATTCCGCAAGTATTTTATATGTAGTTAATAAAGTAAATACATTAAAAGAAGGCGTTGAATTATCAAGACAAGTTATTGAATCTGGTCAAGCTAAACAACAACTTCAAAAAATTATAGAATATAGTCATATTACAATAAATAATTAAATTAAATATATTATATAATTTTTCTTCACCATTTTCTTACTCAAGTTTTTTAAATTAATTTACATATAATTATATACATAATGAAGTGATACCATGACTAAAATTGTAGTTATAGGAGCAGGACCATCCGGAAGAATTGCTGCTATGGAAGCTGCTCAAAAAGGAAATAATGTGACATTAATTGAAAAAAGTCACATTGGAGGTAAATGTTTAAATCAAACTTGTATGGTGACAACAGCCCTTACTGATATTACAAAACATTTGCTTGATGCAGAAAACTTTTTTAAATTAGGAATTACTGATGCAGAACCCTCAATTGACTATATTAAAATCACTACTTTAATTAAAGAAACACAAAAGAAGATTAGGCATATCATTAAAAAAGAAACTATTAGTACATCTGTTGAATATGTACAGGGATTAGCTGAAATTGATGCTGATAATAAAACAGTCATAGTTAATGAAGATGATGAGTATCCCTATGATAAATTACTAGTTTGCACAGGATCATCTCCTTTTATTCCAGAGATTCCTGGTATTGAAAATGCTTTCACTTATAAGGACATCTTAAAATTAAAAGAAATTCCTGAAAAATTAGTTATTATTGGTGGTGGTACAAGTTCAGCAGAATATGCAGGAATTTTTTCAAGTTTTGGTAGTGAAGTAGACATATTATGTAAAAGTCGTTTCCTTAAAATACTAAATGATCCATCAACTGAAGAGTATATTGTACGTAATTTACTTAAAAATACAATAGTACATGAAAATGTTGAAATTAAAGAGATTACAGATACATCAGTTGTTACTAATTTTGGAGAAATTGAAGGTAAAGTATTACTTGCAACAGGAATAAAAGCTAACTCAAAAATTTTGGAAGGAATAGTTGAGTTAGATGAAAAAGGTAATGTATTGGTTGACCAGTATATGAAAACATCAAATCCCGATATTTACGCTGCAGGAGATATTATTGGTGGAATATGTACTACCCCAATAGCACATATGGAAGGAAAAGTAGCTATTGAAAATATCATGGGAAATAATATGCAAGCAGATTATTCAATCATACCATTGACCATAAGTTTACCATATGATGTAAGTTATTTAACTGGAACAGAAGTATCAAATTATGGACAAACATTAAAAAAAATAGTATCAGTAGGTCCTGGCAATTTTTGGCATGCACTTGACAGTAAAACAGGAATAATTAAAGAAAATATTAATCCAACTAATGGAAAAATAAACTATGTACTATCTATAGCACCATCATCCAGTATTGCTATGCCTTACATAGCTAAAGCTGTGAAAGATGATTTGAAAGTACAGGATTTTGAAAATTTCTTAGAAATTCATCCTACTTCTGATGAAATAATTAAATTAATAGAGTATTACAATAAAAATTAGAAAAAAAATAATATGAATAATTAATTCATATGTTCAACTACAAATTTACCTAATTCATTAGGTGCTTCACAAATACCTTCAGAATATTTATGAGCAGCCTTTTTCATTTCTTCTTTATTAACTAATGCGTTGTTAACTACCTCTGATATATTATCAACATGACTTTCTAAAACAGCACCTTCAAATAATGATGCCAAATTATGATATCTGCCATATTTAACTCCTATTACTGTTACTATTGGAATTTCACATGCTAAAGTTTCATGTAATGTTAAACCATCATCAGTAATTACAGCTAAATCTATTAAATCATATAAATCTTCAATATAATTAATATAACCCAAATTAATTATATTCGGATGATTTATTACTTCTTCTAATTCTTCTTTTAAAGGTACTCCAATTACAAAAATATTAACATTTTCATTTTCTTCAGCAAATTTACGTGCAGCTTTTGCCATATCATCAAAAAGTGTTGAACCTGAAGAAAAAAGAACAGATGAATTATTTGGATTAAACTGTTCAGGTAACTTAGACAGTATATTTTCTTTGTTTCCGGAAATTATATCTGATTTAATAGGCAAATACTGTTTTTTAGTATCATATTTTGATTCAATATGATCCATTTTGAAATGTGTTGATTCTGGTAAGATTAATGTAGGATTTAATTTTATTGAAATTTTTGTGTCAGTTGGAGTTCCTACAACACCTATTGATGGAACTTTTGCTATTTTTGCAGCTAAACAACCTATAACACATCCACCACCTAAGCAACCAATTACACCATCCGCCTGCTCTTTTTTTATCAGACGAAATGCTTGTATACTTGCAGTTAATGTTTTTAAAGCACCTTTAATTAATTTTAATTTAGTGGTCGCATGCCCTCCAGCAGTAGGTATTGGTGAAGTTAACCATTCAACATTACGTTTTTTAAAATAATAACCGGGTGCACTAGGATCTAAAACAATTTTTGACTCTATGTTATTAGATTCTAATATTTTAGTAATATTATATGCAGTTACAGCATCCCCACCCATACCTCTACCAGTTACAAAAATTAATAATTTCATAAAAATCCCTCAATATTAAAAAAAAAATATTAGTTATTATTAATTATATATTATTTAATTATTAAATTATGTTGAATAGAAAAAAGTAATGTGTGAAAAAATAGAATTATTTTTTAAAAATAGACGTTTAACTTACTGGATTTCCTTCATCATCATATACTTCAATGCACATTCCAGTACAAGACGCTGCAGCTTCTTTATATGTTTCTGGATCATCAACTGATAATTCATCCACATCATCTTCTCTTGTGGCACCTACGATTGTAGCTATATCATCATCATCAAAAGTAAATAAAGTGTCGTCAATTTCCACACAATTTCCACACATAGTACAATCATCTCTTTCTAAGACTACATCATACATATTAAATTCTCCCTAAATTGTTGTTCTAAAAGATAATTTAATGTATACTATATATAAATGTTTTGATTTAAAACTATGAAAACCGCATGAATCAGTAAATAAACAAAAAAAATTTAAAAAAAATAAAAAAAATAATAATTATTCCTAGGGAATATTATTTATTATTAATTTTGATAGGATTATGCACTAATCGTCTTACACCTAAAGATATTAAAATTGAATTTTCAACATTAATCACTCGGGTTCCTAAAATTAATTTTCGGAATAAGTCCCCTAAGCCACCACCTGTTAAAACATCCATTACAAAATCACCAAAAGTTGGATTGGCTATTCCTAAATAATGTTCTAAATAATAATTTAATGTTTCTTTTCTCTGATAAGCAATGATAATTGCAGTGATTAAGAATAATATCAACATTATTATAAATTGAACAGGATAGAAAGCTGTAGCAGCAATAGATTTAGCTAAAACCGATGAAACTAATGCTAAACATATACCTGTAGCTACTCCAAATGAGTGATTTCCTATTTCTCCCATCATGATATATCCAGAGTAATCTTGTGACATATACCCTAAAGCTATTACAAATAATAATATAGGTAAGTAATAACTAGAGGAATGCATAATAGCCAATATTGCAAATGAAATTATAGACATTATTATTACAGTAGTACTTGCAGTACCTGGCTGCATATCTGCAATATTAAATATTTGAATCATTAATGCAACTAGTATAGCTACAGGTCCCATAATCAAATAACCTAAAGCCATAACTAATAACATCCCTAATCCCCGGAACAACTGACCTACTTCTAAGTATGATGTTAATTTTTTACGTCCAATAACATCATCTACAAATGCAGTTATACCAATAATTGCAATTAAATAATTATATGGCACTGGGAAAAATAGAACCATTACTATGAATGGTGCTATACCTACTCCTCTTGGAATTCCACCTCGTATATCTTCAAATAGATTACCTTTAATTTTAGTAAACAATACTGTGAAAAATATTGTTAATATAAATGTAAGTACAAATGCACCTATCCACATTAGATAGACTTCCATATACTCACCTAATCTAGTTATCTTCGATATTTTTTTCGTTATAAATATCTATATAATATTACTATGATAATTAAACTATAAAATTATTCGCATTTTATATTGGATATCGTAAAAAAGAAGCTATTGAACCTAATGATTCTAATTGTTTACCTGCATCATGTTCACTACTAATTATCATTACTTTACCACCCATATTCTCTGCAATATTCATAATATTTTGTATTGATTGATTTCTAACCAATTCATCAAGTACCAATAATAGTTCTACTGCACCCATATTAGCTGCATCTTCTACCTGTTTTTTACCATAAGTAACTAAATTAGATGATTTTCCTATTTGTTCAAGTAATTTATTTACTTGAGATGTTTCTTTAGCAATTTTAGCATCTTGTGCTAATGATTCAACCAAACCATTCTTAAGAACTTCTTGAATACCTGCATGACCACCTGCACCCGTATTTTCTACTACAGCTTTTTTAGAATATGATTGAAAGTTCTCTTGGAGATACTCATAATAACCTGTTTTTGTAAATCCCGGTCCAACTATTATTAATTTATTTATTGGTTCATGTTGTGAGATAATCTTTGTTATATTAGCATAATATTCATTTATTTTCTCTCGCCTATCTTTTTGTATATTTCTTTTTCCAGAAATATCACCTGTTATAGGTCCAACATATTCTATACCATACTGTTTAATTAAACCTAATGTTGTCGTATTATCTTCAATAGCAACTATTATTTCAGAATTTCTTTTTGATGATTCAATAGCTTGATTTAGTCTATCTAAAGACCATTTATTCCAAGTTTTTTGAATTCTTAAGCTATTATTAACTTGAACATTTATTGTATGGTGTGATCCAAGAGGTATTAAATCTTCAGGACCTGATTCAATTATTCCAGTCAGTCTAAGCATCCCAGTATATTTATGAAAACTTATCTTTTCAATCCGTATACCTAAAAAAAATGTTTTTTTAACTCCTCTATCAGCTCTTGTTTTTCCACTGTTAGTATCCTGTATACGTCTAGTAGTTAATGTTGAAACATAATCATGTTCCTCAATAATATGTGATAAATGCCATAAATCATCAATACTTTCAGGTATTACTTCTATTAAACCTATTTTTTTATCCTGATTTTTTATTTGCATTGTACTCTTCCTAAAAAAAATTATATTATATTATTTATTGTTTATATTATATTATTTTAAGTAATAAAATAAAATAAAAATAGTAATACTTTTATACTATTGTACATAAAATTAAGAATATAATTAAAAAAGGTGAAAAAATAAATTATGAATAATGAACAAAAGAAAATATTAATTAGATCTGTTGAACAATCATGCCCATGGGATAAAATTCCGACAAGCGTTGAAGGTTTATTTATTGTAAAAACACCAGAAGTCAATGGACATCAAACAGTACTAATTGAACTAAATCCATCTGTTATGGGACAACCATTAAAAAAACGAGGAGTTTATATAAAAAATACCAATGAATATGAAGCAATAAAAGAAATAATAAATAATCCAAAAGTTAAAGAATTAATAGAAGCAATAAATGAATGTTATTCAAAAAAAATTGTTAGAAAAATTGAAATATAAACCTAAAACAATATAAACATAGAAAAAAGGAAGTGAAAAAATGACTTGTGAAGAAATTAATATTACAATTATAGGAGCAACTAAAGGATTAGGTCTATGGATTGCTAAACAATTAAAAAATGAAAACTATAATGTGACCATCACAAGTCGTAACAAACTTTCTGGAGAAAAAATAGCAGATAAAATACATGTTAATTACAGTAATGACAACATAAAATCTGTAGAAAATGCAGACATAATAATATTCTCTGTACCCATAGAGCACATGGTTAATACCATAAAAGAAGTAGCACCCTATGCTCCCGAAGGTTCTTTACTAGTAGATATTAGTTCCGTTAAAATGGAACCCTCTGAAGCATTAAAAAAATATGCTCCTGAAAATACAGAAATATTACCTTGCCATCCAATGTTTGGACCAAGAATTCCTTCATTAGATGGACAAACAATCATATTAACTCCTATTGATAATAGATGTACAACATATTATAATAAAGTAAATAAATTTTTACGTAAACATAATGCAAAAATTGTTGTTAGTACACCAGTAGAACATGATCAAATAATGAGTGTTGTTCAAGGACTTACTCACTTTTCATACATAAGCATTGCTTCAACTATTGAAAAATTAGGTGTTAGTATTAAAAAATCAAGGGAATTTGCTAGTCCAGTATACAGCTTGATGTTGGATATGATTAGTCGTATTGTATCACAAAATCCTTACTTATATTATTCTATACAAAAAAATAATTCATTGAATTCAATTTCACGTAAAATGTTAATTGAAGAAAGTACCAGATTAGCTTTATTAGTTGAAAAAAATGAAGAAAATGAATTTGTTCATACTATGCGTGAATCTGCAAAACATCTAGATGAATTTGAAGAAGCATTAGGTAGATCAGATAAAGCAATTAATGTTTTAACTCATGAATTAAACATTTTAAAAGATTCAATCGGACAAGAAGTGGGCTTAAAACATCAATATTCTAAAAATATACATGTGGGTATTATTCAAGACATTAATAACAAAGAAGTTATACTAACTGATTTGAAAAATCAGAAAATAAAACTAAAAATAAGCAACATAGAAATTTTAAGTGAAGATGAAGTGTTTGAATGGAAAAAAAATAATATGACACTACACAATTTTGATGTTTCAGTTATGTTCCCTATTACAAGTAATGAAAATACATTATTAGATATGTTCAATAAAATAGAACCTGTTGTTTCTGTTAAAATCAAAGAAGTATATACAGGACCACAAGTTTTAGATAATTTTAAAAGTATTACCTTCCATTATACTACCTTTAATAAAAATGACAATGAACTTGTTATAAACTATTTACAGGGCATAGGTGGAATAATTAGATAATAACCTCTTTTTAATTTTTGATAAATTTTAAACTATTTTTTTTAATAATTTTGTAAAAATATTTTAGTAACTTTTAGTAACTTTTATATAGTATGACAATATATAATTATAATTACAAAAAGTAATTAAAAGATATGAAAATATCAAATATTTTAGTAACCTTTATATATTAAAATTATTAAAGTTATAATTACAAAAAGTGAATAAAATAATTAAACTAAACAAAGCTTATAAAATAAATAATAATTTAAATAAAATAAACGGAGATGATACTATGGTTGAAGAATTAAAATTAAAAGTTGCTGAAGCCTTTTCTCAATCAGATATTGGAAGAGGAGTTGCAAGAATAGATCCTAAATGTATGGAAGATTTGAAAATACATGATGGTGATGTTATAGAAATTGAAGGAAACAAAATAACAACAGCTACTGTAATAGCATCACAATCAGATGTAAGTTTAGGAATTTTACGAATTGACAGTTACCTCCGAAAAAATGCAGGAACATCCATTGGTGAAGAAGTAACAATAAGAGCAGCACAAATTAAAGAAGCTAAAAGAGTAAAATTAGCACCAGTAGACCAAGAAATAGCAATAAGAGGAAATTTAAACAATGTATTCCTAAATAGAATTGTGAATAAAGGAGATATTATTGTTACCGGAGCTAGAAAACAACAACCTAGATCAAACAACATGATGTTTGATGATATTTTCAATCAAATGATGTCAAATATGGCTTCATTAGGAGAAATTAGATTAGCAGTAGTTAATACAAGACCACTAGGACCTGTTAAAATAACAGAAAATACTCAAATAGAAATGGAAACAAAACCTGTCGACCCAAATAAATTTGAAGGAATTGATACATTAATTGATGTGTCTTACGAAGATATAGGTGGATTAGAAAATGAAGTAAAAAAAATACGTGAAATGGTAGAAATTCCACTTAAAAGACCTGAATTATTCAAACAATTAGGAATATCAGCCCCTAAAGGAGTTTTATTACACGGACCACCAGGTACTGGAAAAACATTACTTGCAAAAGCCGTTGCAAATGAAACCAACGCACACTTCATAGTAATAAATGGTCCTGAAATCATGAGTAAATATGTTGGAGGATCAGAAGAACAATTAAGAGAATTATTTGAAGAAGCAGAAGAAAATAGTCCTTCCATAATCTTTATTGATGAATTAGATGCTATTGCTCCAAAAAGAGCTGAAGTAACAGGAGATGTAGAAAGAAGAACAGTAGCCCAATTATTAACATTAATGGATGGACTCAAAAGTAGAGGAGAAGTAGTAGTCATTGGTGCTACTAACAGGCCTGATGCTATTGATGAAGCTTTAAGAAGACCTGGAAGATTTGATAGAGAAATAGAAATAGGTGTTCCAAGTAAAAAAGAAAGAAGGGAAATTCTAGAAATACACACCAGACGTATGCCATTATCTGATAATGTAAATCTAGATAAAATTACAGAAGTAACACATGGTTTTGTTGGAGCCGATTTAGAAGCATTATGTAAAGAAGCTGCTATGAGGGTATTAAGACGAATATTACCAGAAATCCAAACAGATAAAGAAGTACCTCCAGAAATACTTGAAAAAATGATTCTTGATGATGGTGATTTTAAAGATGCTTTAAAAGAAATACAACCATCTGCATTAAGAGAAGTTATGGTACAAATTCCTAATGTAACATGGGATCAAATTGGTGGATTAGAAAAAGCTAAACAAGAGCTAAAAGAAGCAATAGAATGGCCAATAAAAAGTCCTGAAAAATTCAAAAAATTCGGAATTAAACCTCCTAAAGGAGTATTACTTACTGGAATTCCAGGTACTGGAAAAACATTACTTGCAAAAGCCGTAGCACATGAAAGTGATGCAAATTTCATATCAATTAAAGGTCCGGAATTATTATCCAAATGGGTAGGAGACTCTGAAAAAGGAGTTAGAGAAATATTCAGAAAAGCAAGACAAACTGCACCTACAGTCATATTTTTCGATGAAATAGATGCTATTGCATCAGCAAGAGGATATGATGGTGATAGTGGTGTAACTAAAAGAGTAGTAAATCAATTATTAACTGAAATTGATGGTATGGAAGAATTAAATGATATTTCAATCATTGCTGCTACTAACAGACCAGACATAATTGATCCAGCATTATTAAGACCAGGAAGATTTGATAGGCATGTGGAAGTAGGACTTCCAGATTATGAATCTAGACTAGCTATCTTCAAAGTACACACTAAAGATATACC
>SUTP01000050.1 GCA_015062815.1 Methanosphaera stadtmanae
TGATAGTATATATTATTATGATAAAAACTTCATTCATAAATCCATTTAGTGATGATGCTAAAGAAATTGTTAGAAAATTAGGTAAATTGGATACTTTAAACATTAGAAATGATGATTTAATTGATATAATTCATAATACTCCTAATCAGTCATTTGTGGGAGTGTCTGATACATTATTGAAATTAGCATTAACTAGATTTGAATGGTACTTATTTAGAAAAACTGATAAATTTGATGAAAAAAATTATGAATACTTATTTAATCCTGATATATATGAATATGATGTAGTTTCTTTCTATTTATTATGTCAGGCTGTTGCTATTGGTTATGGATTGGATAGTCATGAAGCTAAACAGGTTATAGAGTCTGAAAATCAATTAATAGCTCAAAGAATTGACAGATTATCTCAACAGGATAAACAAGATGTAATACGAGAGTCATTGGCTCAGCTTGTTAATACTGATAATCTTAGGTGGACTGATATCAAGGATGTTTTGGAAGTTAGTAGTTTAGAACTTGACCAGTTATTATTGTCTAATGGAAGGGCAGTAATAGATTATGATGATTTTGTAATAGAATTTGGAGGTTTAATAGAAGGTAGATATCCTCAGGATGTATATTATACAACAGGAGGTTTAAAAACAAAATCTGAATTATTGGCTGGTTTAATAACTATACAGTCTAGAAAATACATAGCTAATGTTGCTCAAATGGTTGAACGTATGGTTGAACCTAATCCTTTAATTCAGGATTTAGCTAATCAATTGAAAGAACTGCATCAGGAAGCTCAGGAAGTTAAATATTCAGGACAAGGAACAATTAATTTGGATGATACAAAACCAGTAAAATATCAAATAGAAGCTTTTCCTCCATGTGCACGTAAATGTATGGAAGGTATAAAAAGTGGTGGTAGAAATGATGCAATTGTATTATTTTTAACTCCATTTGTATCATATGCTAGATTGTATCCCGGAATTTTTTCTTTAGATCAAAGTATGAAAGTGTCTGATGTGGATCCTTCATTAGATATTACTCATGAAGAAGTTTTACCTTTGATTTATGAAGCAGCTCAATCATGTAGGCCGCCATTATTTAAAGATCAACCACAGGAAAAAATTAATATAAATTCTAAATTAGGTTTTGGAATGCATGATGAACTTAAACTGGATAATGAAGGAGAAACTCAATGGTATACTCCGATGAGTTGTGAAAAAATTAAATTGCATATGCCAAATTTATGTCATCCGAATGTGGATTGTAAAAAAATAGGTAATCCTTTAACTTTTTATAATCGTAAAAGAAAGTTGCTTAAAAGAACTAATAATGGGGCAGGTGAATAATGATGGAAATTAATTTTAAACCTGCAACTCGTGAAGAAAGAAAAATTTTTTATACTGAAGAGTGGTCTGTTGATGATGTTCCTGATTTTGTATTAAATTCATTACCTAACAGGGAATTTGGGTTTGATCATAATGGTCAGGGACCTAATGATAGATATAAAACATTTTTAAATCCTAATGAATTGAAAAAGTTTATGCGTATAAGATTTCCTTTTGCAAGCTATGTTTCTGTAGCATTTTATGATAAACCCAAATTTAGGAGGGGCTGGCAAAAATCAGAATTAGTTTTTGATGTTGATGCAAAGGATATACCTATTAGGGTATGTGACTGTTTGGAAGGAGAAGTATGTGATGTTTGTCTTAATCAGGCAAAAGATATTGTTCTCATGATTACAGATGTATTAAAGGATGATTTGGGATTAAAAAATATCAACATGGTTTATTCGGGTAGAGGATATCATGTGCGAGTTTTGGATGAATCTGTAATGGATTCTTCAAGTGATATTCGTGGACAGATAGTTCAATATGTAATTGGTGCAAATGTACCTGAATTAACTAATATGTCCGGACATAAAACACCCCATTTTATTGTTCCATTTGGTTATCCTAAGAATTTCACAAGATGGTCTAAGTACACGATTGGGCATTTAACTAAAGATTCAAAACTGGATGATGTAAATGATAAACTTTTGAAAGATGTGTTGAAACATAGACATTTGCTTGATGATGATAGTTGGGGATTGTTTAAATCAAAAATTGGTCCTAGAAGGTATGATAAATTAATTAATGCTGTAAGTAGAGTTAATATGAATATTACGGATACTAAAGTATCTATTGATTTGAAACGTATCCTGCGTCTTCCTTCAACATTACATTCTAAGGTTAGTATGAAATCTACATTAATCCGTAATATTGAAACTTTTGATCCTTTTGATGATGCAGTTCCTCAGTTTGTTTATGAAAGAAAGTATTAACGACTTAGTTTATAACTGGGATGTAGATACATATACAAATCAGGATATTCTTCAGAATCTGCATCATTTAAATAATCGGTTATGGTCTTGAGACTATACTGATTTAACATTTCTTCTTTTATATTTTTTCCAAGTTTTAATTTATTTATATTCTCTTTTCGAATTAAATCATTAAACATGTCTTCAACAGTGGTATATTCACGTTTACTTAGTACAACCCATTTTTCATTAGAAATATAAGCATCAGGGTATTTGTCTAGGAAATGTTGGCTATTTTTTCTATCTTTTACTAATGGGCCATGATGTAATTTAAGCACAGGTAGTTTAGATATTTCATATTCTAAAATAATACAGCTGGTATAATCCTTGTTAATGTAATAACCACTTTTTAAAATTTTAAAATCATTTAATTGGGATATTTTTTTCAAAGCATTCATTGTTTTGTTTACTTGGGGGTAAATAACATCATCTGGTCGTTTGGGTACATTAAATGATATAATAATACAGTGAGTATTTCTATTTTTGAATTCATTAATTAATTCTTCCTTGGATACTTCTATTTTTTTATCCATAAAATACTCTATTTTATGATTATTAAGGTAATTACGACATGCTGCAATAAATTCAGAAAATTTTTGCATGGTTAATGCTGCTGCTACATTACGATTTGGGTCAACAGGGTCTATAACAATTAGGGGGTCATGGTAATTAGAACAGGTTCCATAATTTTCCAGGTCAATCTTAAATTCATTATGCCATTTATTTGCAGCTTCTTTAATAATATTTTCAAATGTGTGGTAATGTAATATTAATAATTCACATAAATATCCTGAGAATCCACTTACTTTATAATTTGCACCGTATGTATTGACACTGGTCATGAATTTCTTAAGTAGTAATACTTCATCAGCTTCTTTGTCAGTTAGGTGTTTTTGGACGTAATTTGTATGTAATATTGTTCTATCTACTGCTGATTTTAATTGACTGGCATCTTTGATTTTATAGCATGGTACAAAATCCACTTCATATCCATCAATATGTCCTGTGATATATGGATGTGATGCATATTTTTTTTCACATTTACCATTAACTTCATCTATACAATACTTACCTAGATGTAATCCATACTCTTTAAGTTTTTCTTCATCATAATCAAGGGGAAATGCTATAAAAATATCAATATCAGCTTTGTTTACTAATGAAGTTTTTTTAGATACCGAACCTACAAGTTTACATGTTACTTCAATATTCAGAGTTTTAGCATGTTCTAAGATAATATTCATAAGTTTATCTGCTAACATGATAATTTCTTCTCTATTCTTTGGAGAAGGTTTAATTTCTTTTAATATGTCATCATAAATGGTATCATACCTCAAAATAGTAAAAAAAAATATTATATAAAAAAAAGTTAATTATTAGTGTTAGTCTTTTCTAGCACTAATAATTGTAATAGGGTTTAATGCTCTCATCATTACACCCCTATCAAGAACTTCACCACGTGAAATATTCACGTTAATTACTTCAGGTGATGCTCCTAATGATTTTAAAGTTTCAACACTTTCAGTAGCAGTTTCAAGAAGGATTGATGTGATGATTATTCGTCCACCAACAGGTAATTTTATGTAACCTTCTTCGATAATACTTTGAAGATTACCTCCACTTCCACCAATCATTAATTTAGTAAAGTCATCAATGTTATCCAGAGCTTTCAAACCTTCTTCTTCTATTAATTCAACTTTGTTTTCTAAACCAAAGTTTTCAAGATTTTTTCTCGTAATTTTTACAGCATCAGGATTTTCATCTATACTTATTACTTTTTTAGCTCTTTTAGCAAATTCTACTGTTAAACCACCAGTTCCACAGCCAATATCCACTACAACATCTTCATTAGTTAGTCTTGTTTTACTAATAACTAATGCTCTTATCTCTTCTTTTGTAGGTCCGGGTACTTTTTCAATTTTTTCAAATTCTGAGTCTGGACTGATATCAAAAAATAACATTTTAATTAACCTCCCAATTATTTTCATTGTTAATTAAAATTATTGTTTCCATTTAGTAAATAAATTGTTATTAATTTTTAGTATATCTAATATTTTTCCAACAATAAAATTTACTTGATCATCAACTTTTTCGGGTTTATGATAAAAACCCGGCATTGCTGGTAAAATAATTCCTCCTTCCCTACTAATCCGTGTCATATTTTCAAGATGCACAGTTCTTAATGGTGTTTCACGGGGAACTATAATTAATGTTCTTTTTTCTTTGAGAGTAACATCAGATACTCGGGTAATAGCATTGTCTCCATAACCATTACTTATTGCGGATAATGTTTTCATACTGCATGGAATAACTATGGTACAATCAAAACTAAATGAACCACTGTTAATAACTGCACTAAGATCTTTTTCTTCATAATGGTAATTGGATAATTGCATCACGTCTTCTATAGAATAATCTGTTTCATAACATATGATGTCCTTAGCTATATCGGATATGATTAAATGTGTTTCAATATTTTCTTTTTTTAACTCTTCAAGAAGTCGTATACCATATATAACACCACTAGCTCCAGTTATAGCAACAACAATTCTTTTCATTTATATTTCACCTTAATTTGAATTCTCTTTTAGTTGTATAAATAGGACCATCAGGAGTTAATTGACTTTCTTTAAGAGATAGACTTTTAATTTCTAACTTGCCAATGTATTCATTTTTAAGTTCTTTTAAAGTGTCTGTTAATAATTGCTTATTATGAATTTCTTTCACTCGTCCAATGGTTATATGGGGAACATAATTTTTTTCTTTTTTAAAACCTATCTTATTAAATTCATTATCTAATTCTTTTATTAAATTAATGGTTATGTTATGTTTATCTTTAATACCTGTCCAAATAACTCGTGGACGATTTATATTTGGAAATGTTCCTATTTTAGCTAATTTTATTGTATATTGTTTATAATTTTCTATAGTTTTTTCTATTATTTTAATTATTTGTTTTTCCTGTTTATCATTAATTTCTCCGAAAAATTTAAGAGTTAAATGAATATTTTCCGTTTTCACATAATTTATTTTACAGGAGTCAGTATTTTTGATAGTTTCTTGTGTTTTTTGAATATTGTTTTTTAAATATTCTTCAATTTCTATAGCTAAAAATTCACGCATATGTATTCCTCACAAGAATATACGTTTTTATGTTTAAAAAAAGTAATGGAAAAAGGGTGGTGAGATTTATTTTTCAAGTATATCTTCTTCAATAGCCATTCCAAAGTGTCTTGCTTCTGGGCTGAAATAAGCGAGTACTGTATCTCCAACTTTTAAATCAGATACTGATACTGGCTGTTTATTATCATTGACTAATCTTATTGTTTCAGCATTTTGTACTAATGTTCTTAATTTAACATTGTCATATTCTGCTTCAATTAAAAGTAGAGGTCTTTTTTCAATTTTAACTCTACCAACAATTGCTTTTTTAGCCAGACCTTCGCTGTTTATTGTTATTATTTCATCACCTGCTTCAAGTTCACAGAGGTATCTTGTTTTATTTTCAGGAGTCATTACATAAGCATGTACTGGCCCTGCATTTACTCTAAATGGTCTTGAAGCAACATATTCACTTTCTAATGTTTCGCTATGAATTAAAAATAATCCTGATGAATAGGAACCAACAAGCATTCCTTCTCCAATTTCCATCATTGAACATGTATCAACACAAACTCTGTCACCAATACCTACACTTTGAATTTTAGTAACGGTAGCTTTTTGTAATTCATATTTTTCTTGGGAAACTGCTTCGATAAGTTTTCCTAATTTTCTTATTTGATCACCATCATTTGAAGAGAGTAATACTCCATCAGAACCAACTTCCATAGTTTCTAAAGCAAGTTTTGCTTCTTCATAATTTGGTACATCTACAATAATTTTTGAAGATTCTTTCTGTAAACTAGCTATTATATTTTCTAGTGGTATAACTTTCCAATTTTTTCCTTTAAGGATTATATAATCTGCCACTGTACCAAATTCAGATGCTAGTTTTTCATCTTCTTTATTATTGATTTCAATATATGCAGCTACTTCTTTTCCTGTACTTTGAGCTTTTCTAATATCCTGGATGGTGGTTTTTTCATTATAACCTACTAAGGTTATGTCGGCATTATCCTTATCGGATATTATGTTAACGTTACCTAATTCTTTTATTGTATCTGCATTATCAAAATCCATTATATATTCGAATCCTGATTCTAATGCATCAATTATAGCTTCTTTACGATCTTTCCAGGTACCATTTGGGTTAATCCATGCAAATTTCATTATTAGACCTTCTATTTGATTATTTCTAATGCTTCATCAGGGGTCATATTTTCATGAATTAGTCCCACAAGTGCTCTTGTCATTTTTTCAGGATTTTCAGATTGGAAAACATTTCTTCCAAATGCAGTTCCTGCTGCACCTGCACCTATAGCATCGTATACCATTTCAAATAATTGTTTTGTAGTTTCAACTTTAGGTCCGCCTGCAATTATTACAGGTACTGGGCATCCATCTACAACTTCTTTGAATGTGTCAGGGTCTCCGGTGTAATTTGTTTTTACAATATCTGCACCTAATTCTGCACCTACACGGGCAGCGTGTTTAACTACTTCTACATCATGTTCACTTGTTATTTTTGGACCTCTTGGGTACATCATTGCTAGAAGAGGCATACCCCATTCGTCACATTCTTCAGCTATTCTACCACTTACTTGTAACATTTCAGCTTCTTTTTCTGAACCAACATTAATATGTATACTTACAGCGTCAGCTCCAAGTTTTAATGCTTTTTCTACACTAGTTACTTGTACTTTGTGGTGTGGATCAGTACTTAAACTTGTACTTCCGAATAAGTGTAATATTAATCCAATATCTGATCCGTAGCCTCTGTGACCAGTTTTTACCATGCCTTTATGCATAAGGACAGCATTTGCTCCACCTTTTGCTACTGCATCTATAGTTTCTGTCATGTTTATTAATCCTGGTATAGGACCATCAGATAATCCGTGATCCATAGGAGAAATAATACATTTTCCTGTTTTACGGTTAATTATTCTTTCGAGTCTAATTTTTTTTCCAATCATTTTATCACTTTAATGAATATAATTCTATAATTTTCAAAATTTTACAATATGATATATATAATTATTTAAATATAATTATTATGGTCTTATTTTTTGTTATATCTTCATTTTTTATAATAATTATGGAGAGATAAATAATATGACTCATAACTCATTTATTTTAATGAATCAGGAATTATATTATCTGCAGAACTTTCCAAATATCCTTTTTTGGAGATTATATCTTCATTAGCTGAGCTACTTTTTATAAAATCTATCAATCCACGATTTCTAATTAAACTTAACCTGGGTTTTAGTAGTGAAGACCATAAAAAAAATACTTTAAAAACAGTATCTGGATGATAACCTCCACCCAAGTCTACACAGAGCACATCAATCTGTTCATGTTTTTTACAAAAATCATATAAAACTTCTTTTTTTCTAACATCTGCTCGAGTAAACTCTATATTTCTATAATCTAATCCTAAATTATTCATAGCTTCTTCACTTTCAGGGCTGTTATCAAAGGCATATACTGTTCCGTCCTGATTCAATCTAGAAATAATTTTTGTTGATGTTCCAACATGACAACCTAATTCAACCACATTGTCTAAAAGTTTAATATTATCAATCATATCTTTCTGGTATTGTTGTCGTTTATAACTAAGATGAATCATTTTTTAACCTCTCTTTAATAGTTTTCGCTGCAATAACGCCTGTTGAAAATGCTTTTTGGAGGTTATATCCACCACATTGTCCACATCCTTCAATTAATTCACCAACTATGAATAGATTTTTCATAAGTCTTGATTCAAATGTGGAGGGATTAATTTCTTTTTGTTTAATTCCATTATTGCTTACCATTGCCTGTGTTTCAATAACATCACTTATGGTTAATTGTAATCTTTTTAAATGATCACGTATGAGAATTCGTTCTTTTTTGGTAATTTGATTAAGTGTTTTTGTTTCATCGAGGGATAATACATTTAAAAATACACTACTCATATTTTTTGGTAAATATTCGTGCATGTAACGTTTTAAGCCTCTTGTTCCATATTTACTAAAATCATCTTGGAGTTTTTTATCAAGAGTTTCGTAATCATATTTTTCCACTAAATCTAGATTAATTATTACTTTTTTATTTTTTTGTAAGTGTTTTTCTATTTCCATACTATTATCCAGTATCACATACCCGCTAATACCATTATGGGTGAAAATTATAGATCCTTTATCTTTAACAATTGATTTTTTATTTGCTTTAATTTCTAATTTAACTTGTAGTGTTATTCCTTGTAATTGATGAACCCATTTTTCTTTAGTTTTAATAGGACATAAACCTGACATTTTTTTAGTTTTTTCATGGCCTAAATTCATTGCAAATTTATATCCATCACCAGTTGAACCGGTTTCAGGATAAGAAATACCTCCTGTGGCTAATATTAAATATTTTGTTCTGATTTTTTTATTATTGTAAGTAATTATAAAGTATTCATCTTCTTTTTCTACATTTGTTACGGTACTATTAAGTTGATAATATGTATGTGATTTGTTCAGGATATGTGTTAATGTGTTAACAACAGTTTTTGATTTATTACTTTTTGGAAATACTCTTTTATCATCTTCTATTTTAGTTTTACATCCATTATCTTCCAATAATTTAATAATGTCCTTATTGAAGAATGTATTGAAAGCATCTCTATAAAAGTTTCCTGTGTTGTAATATTTTTTTATATATTCGTGAATTGGTCGATTATTGGTTATGTTACATCTGCCTCCACCAGTCATAAGAATTTTTTTTCCAAGAATCTCATTTTTTTCAAGTAATATGCTATTTTTATCATTGAGATAGATTCCTGCAAGAATTCCTCCTGCGCCTCCACCAATAATAACTGTGTTGTATGTTCTCATAGTATCACATATAATTGACATCTTCTTTAACAATTTAAATTTAGGAATATGAGGTAAAATATTTAATTTCTTAAAATTAGTAATTAGTATATGATATTAAAATAAAATAATCGAATAATAACGTGTATTATTCGATTTTACTGATAAATCAGTAGTTTATTTAATAAATAAATTATTAACTACTGTGGACGGTGAATTTGATCTTCTTCTAAGTTAATCCAAACATGATGTACTCTTTGGAATACTGTTATATAACTTAGTATTGTCAATAATGCTATGGCAATGAACATTATGCTGTGGGAATTATTTAATAATCCGGCTATTAGTGAAGCAATTGTAATTATTAATAATCTTTCTGCTCTTTCTGCTATTCCCACTGAACATTTAATTCCTTCTTTTTCAGCTTTAGCTCTAATATAACTCACAGTAAGTGATGCATGAATTGCCAAAGCACCTAAAATTGGGTCAATAAAACCACCGTACATTAATCCAATGAGTATGGCTGCATCTGAAAAACGGTCACAAGTAGAATCTAAAAATCCTCCAAATTTAGTTCTACGATTTTGTGAACGTGCTATGGCTCCATCAATCATATCACAAAATCCACTAAGTATTATAAATATGGCTCCAGCTATTAAATTACCTGAAGCGAATAATACTCCTGAAAAGATACTAATTAATAATCCTATTATTGTCACAATATTTGGATTAATAGGTATCTTTTCTCCTATCTTACCAGTAATTTTATTAGTCTGTGGTCGAACTTTATTATTTAGCATAATACCATATTTATATATTAAATTATATAAATCTATGACAAATGAGTGATAATTAATGAGAGTAATAACTAATCCCAATAAAAATGATTTAAAATATGCATTAAATCAATTGAAAAAAGGTAATCTTGTTGTGTATCCTACAGACACTATTTATGGTATTGCTTCAAATATTGCTGATGATAAAGCATTAAAAAAAGTATTTGAAGTAAAAAATCGTTCTTTGGATAAACCTATTTCTATTTGTTTACATGATTTTGAACAATTAGAACAAGTTGCTCAAATGAATGATAAATTAAGGGACATAGTTCACAAATTACTTCCAGGACCTTATACGTTATTGCTCAGAAAACAGAAATCAATATCTCCATTAATAACTTCCAATTCAGATATTATTGGAATAAGAATACCAGATAGTGAGATTTGCTTTGAGTTAACTAAATCTTTTCCAATCACTTCCACCAGTGCTAATTTATCTAATAAAAAAACTCCCAATAATATTCAGGATATTATAAATCAATTAAATAATGATATAAGTGTTTATTTAGATGTTGGTTTAATTGGTAATAATAAGCCCTCAACTATAATAGATTTAACGAATAAAAAACCTAAAATTATAAGAAATACTCAAAAAGACGATAAGTTATTAAACAGTATATTGAAAATGAATTTATATTAAGATAATGATAATTATTACTAGGGAAGGTGTCATATGTCAGTTAAAGATAAACATGGTCAAGAAATAACTGAAGGTTCTTATATAATTTATACAAAAGTCGGGACTGTTGGAAGAGTAGAGGATACTAAAGTAGATGAAAATGGTTCCTGGGCTTTAATTGCAGTTGATGAATTAACTAAATTATGGTATAATACAGAATTTGTTGAACTTACTGAAGAACAATATTATAAGGATATAACTATTAAAGAAAAAGAAATTACAATTGATGAGGTTAAAGATCAACTTTCAGATGGTATAGGCTCTGAAATGAAAGATGATGGAATTGGAGGAGGATAATCCTCCTTTAAAAATTTAATAATACTTTATTTTCTTAATTATTTTTTCTTTTTTATTATCAATGTCATATTCAAATTGGCGTATTTTTGAATCTATTTTTTTATTTAATTTATACATCTCAACATCTATCATGTTGTATGCTTGATTAATACTTCTTTTTTGTTTTGCATTTATTTTATCTTTTTGATTAATTAAGTCATGATATTGCTCTGTTAAAGATGTACCTTTCATATAATTATTTATATTAAATGAACTATCATTTAATGTGTTGTTTAATTTTTTTACTTGCTTATTAATTAGGCTGTCACGATTTTTTTCATTTTCACTAATTTTTTCATCAACAATATCTTTTTTTGCCATTTTAATCATCCGTTATTTTTGCAATACAATACTTACATGTTGCTTGGGGATTGTTTATATGGAACTTTTTGACAGGACAATAATAATTTTCACCGTCAGTAAATACACTAACCATTCCCGGAAAAACAGTTCCCGGTAAATGTACAGGTTCTTTTAGAAAATATGTGGCATAAACTACTATTAAATTCATAGTATATGTTATCATATCTTCTTTATCCGAAAGTATTGTGTTTATTTGTTCAAAATCTTCTTTACTTATATAACCTTCATAATTATTAGAATCATTTTTTAATGAAGAGTATCTACTAATTATTACATTTAGTACTGATTGAGTATATTTCTTTTTATATTCTCGGGGTAAATATTTCACATCATCATTAAAGTGGAAAGATAATTCATATAATTGCTCAAGAGTAATTTTTTTAATTTCTTTCTGTAAAAATTTTTTTAAATCATTATAAGACATATTTTTAGAAATTGGAGTCATAATTTCACTTTTCTATATTCTCATAAAATTTTATGATGTTTTCAGCAGTTTTTTCACCGATACCATCAATTCTTTTTAATTCATTTAGGGATGCATTAGGTAAATTTTCACCAAATGCATTATATAAACTCCTTGCTCTTTGCCGTCCCAATCGTTTTATACCAATTACTAATGGTATTAATTCTTCTTTAACACCATAATATAATCTTGAACTTAATTTATCAATTTCATTAAGGTATTTATATTGTCCAAGTACTTCACATATTTCATAGAAGTATTTCACGAGATTTGATGCTTCATAACTGGCACGTCTAGTGCTGGCGGCATATACTTTTAAATAATTTTCAATTTCGTATTCTTTTTTCTCATTTATCCATTCAAGTAAGCTGGCTGCAGTAGATTCACTATTTTGTACAAAACCAACATAAACTCCCTGCATTCCCAATACTTGTTTTATATTGTCTTTATTTGCCCGATATTTAGCATTTATCTTAGGCATATCTGCTGTTTTAGAAACTTCATATATTAATTGTCCTGGTATAAATTCATCATTAATCATATTGGAATAATCTTTAAGTTTAATTGCTGTTTTAACGGCATAATTACTTCTAAATACTAATGTTCCTAAAGGAGTTGTTTGTAATCCAGAAGGTGTTACTCTTAAAATTCCATTTTGTATTAAATATTCTAATGCATTTGATATTTCATATTTTATGCTTTCATCACTAAATCCAAAACTCATTGAATTATAAGTGTGAGTTATCTGGAATCCATAAAATGTTTTATTGAAAAATTCTATTAAATCATCTAAATCTTTTGCAAATCCACTAGCAACTTGTGAAATTATCTGTTTTAATACTGCATCATCATTATCTATTAATTTGGAATTTGTAACCTCTATTTCTCCATGTATATAGTACTCATCTAAATTAAAAGCTTCATCATATGTTTTAGCTAATAAATATGAATTTCCTTCAGTATCAAAACCTGGTCTGCCTGCTCTTCCAGACATCTGTTCATAATCAAATACAGGTATATTTATCTGACCTTGATCAGTCCATCGGGTATAATCTCTTATCACCACATTTTTTGATGGTAAATTAACTCCATACATTAAACTAGGAGTGGCAGTTATCATCAAAAGGTTTCCTTTAACAAATTCTTCTTCTATTATTTCCTTCTGTTTATCAAATAATCCTGCATGATGGAAAGCTATTCCATTTTTAACACAATCGGCTAATTTATAACAGACTTCTGTAGGTTCACTATTATTTCTTCGTGGAACTTCAAGTATATCCTCGGCAATAGATTCAAATATCTGTTTTTTACCTTCAGGTAAATTTTTAGCTATTTTTTTAGCCATATTTTCTGCTAAAGATTCTGTGAATCTTCTTGTAGATACAAAGGTAAGCATTTGTGCAGAATCATTTAATGAATCATTCAAAACTTTGAATACTAAATTATTTTTGTCTTTAGTTCCATATTCTTCAGCACATAATACTTCCTTATGTAATGGAACTGGCCTGTAATCATGTGTAACAACTTCCGCTTCAAGCCAATGAGCCATTTCATCCATATTCTGGAGAGTAGCAGATAATGCTATTATACGCATGCCTGAATTTCTTTCTTTTATCCGTGTTATTGCACATTCAATTGTAGGTCCACGTGAATAATCTCCAATCATGTGGAATTCATCAATTATTACTAAATCAATTTCACTTATAAGATTGAAGGAAGTTCTAGTTAAAACATCAAATGATTCAAAAATCATAACAGATAAATCGGAGCTTCTGGGATGTTTTCCTACTTTAAATCCAAATTCTTCGAATTTTTTGAATTCTTTATATTTTTCATTTTGCAATGAAATCAAAGGCACAGCATATACAACTTTTCCACCTTCTAACAACACTTTCAGCGCAGCTAAAACTCCCAATATGGTTTTACCACTAGCAGTTGGTATGGATATAATATAATTTTCCTTTTTTTCAACATATCCTGAGTCAATTACAGCTTGCTGGGCAGGATTATATTCTTCAATGTAAGGATAGCATTGATGTATTATTTTTT
>SUTP01000127.1 GCA_015062815.1 Methanosphaera stadtmanae
TAATAATAATAATAATAATAATAATAATAATAATAATAATAATAATAATAATAATAATAATTTTTCAATATTATATTATATTAAATATATATATAAATATTTTAAAAAAAAATCTATTTAAGGTCATAATGGTGCTGGTAAAACTACGCTTATCAATATAATGATTGGTATTTTAAAGGCATCTTATGGTGATGTCTTTTTTGATGGAAAAAGTATTTCTTCAAATTTAAATGAAATTCGTAAAAATTATGGTGTTTGTACTCAACAAAATATTATCTATGATGATTTAACTGTTGAAGAACATATTAACTTTTATGGTGATTTAAAGAATGTTACCGTTGATGTTGATGAAATGTTAGCCGACCTTGATCTTCTTCAACAAAAGGAGGTTAAGGCTAAAAATTTAAGTGGTGGTCAAAAACGTAAACTTTGTATTGGTATGGCTCTTGTTGCTAATCCAAAATATATCTTTTTAGATGAACCAACTACCGGTTTAGATCCTCTTTCTAGAAGAAAAATTTGGGAATTATTACTTAAAAAGAAGGAAGGTAGAGTTATTTTCCTTACCACACATTACATGGATGAAGCTGATATTCTTGCTGATCGTAAATTAATTCTTAGTAAGGGTAAAATTCGTTGTCTTGGTACAAGTCTCTACCTTAAGAACCATTTCAATATGAGTTATAATATAGATATTGAAACAAATAATAAAGATACTATCAATCAAATCATAAAGAGACACCTTCCACAAGCTGTATATTATGAAAATCCTGATGACAAATTAGTTAATAATGAATCCAACTGTCATACATGGAAATTACCATTAAATTCTACTTCCAATTTTAATTTATTATTAAATGAATTAGATAATCAAAAGAACAATAATGTTATTGAAAAGTATGCACTAACCATGCCATCTCTTGAAGAATTATTTATCCGTTTAGAAGATGATACTATTGATGATATTAGTAGTAATGATGCCTATAATCCAAATTCAGAAGAACAGCATTTAATTCAAACCGAAACTGAATTACCAAAATTGAAATCTGTTTCAAAGCCAAGTCGTATGTCTCAACTCCTCTGTCTTATCAAATATAGATTTAAGATTTTCTTAAAGGATAAAGCGTTTGCTGTGAATTCTATTCTAATGCCAATTCTTATGGCTGCAATTACCTTCTATCTCGTTAGCAAATTATTAAATGGTGCTAATACTACATCTAATTCTAAAGTGATATCTGTTCCAACAATGTACAGTGATACCATCGTCAACTATGACGCCGATTCAACATTGAATTTTGCACCAGAATCATTAGTTAGCGCTCTTGGTAGTGATAAGGCTTTAAAATCCATGAAATTAAATGAAATCACCTATCCACAAGCCAATGAAAATTACTATCTTTCATCTATTAAAGGAGATATCATCAATAATACCAGTGTATTCCAAGTGTATTACAATGATACCATGACACACTCTATCCCTGCCTCGTTTAATGCTATTAGTAATACTATTCTTGCTTCGAATAATGTTAAAGGACAAATTATTACGAAATCACATCCATTTGTTGGAAATTCCAATAATATGATCGTTTATGTTGGTTTAACACTTGCCGGTACGATGATTGGTATGAGTTTAATTACACCATTATCAAAGTTTGGACCGTTAATTACTCATGAAAGAGTGGATCAGCTATTACAACAACTTCAATTGAACGGTGTTTCTCGTATCAACTATTGGGCTTCTTGTTTCCTTACCGATAACTGTATTTTCTTATTGACCTGTATTTTGATTATTATCACTGGTATTATTGTTAGATTCGATCCATTATTAGATGTAACAACACTTATTGTTGTTTTTATTAGTTTGATTATTTGGAGTATTCCAACCCTTTTATACCAATATATTTTAAGTTTCTTCTTTAAAAAGGAAGAAACTGCCGTCGCCTACACTAATATGATTAATACTTATTCAACTCTTTTTGGATACTTGATTTTCACCTTTATTGATGCTATAGGAAAAAGTAAAGTTGAAAATTTAATTTATAATGGTGGTATATATAGTTTAGGTGCTATTATATTCAATATTATTCTTACTATTGTATGCCCTACCTACGGTCTTATCGCTATCTTAACCGCCTTATTTAACCTCAGACTTTATTCCAAACTCTTAAATTACGATATCACGATGAAGAATATCATCGCGTTCAACAATGGTATTAGTCCAATTCTCATTGTTCTTCTTGTTTTTAGCGTTGTTTATTTCATCCTCTTAAT
The DNA here is from genome assembly GCA_015062815.1 of Methanosphaera stadtmanae. Taxonomy (GTDB): domain Archaea; phylum Methanobacteriota; class Methanobacteria; order Methanobacteriales; family Methanobacteriaceae; genus Methanosphaera; species Methanosphaera stadtmanae_B. The sequence goes on from SUTP01000127.1 coordinate 2,272, forward strand.
TAATTTAGATAGAAAGAAGAACCAAACGAATAAAAATGATGTTTATGAAATGTCAGAAAGCGAAACAATCGCTTTTGAGTATGAATTACAACAAGGTGATAATGATGTCTACGACGAATATGAATATGTAAAACAAAACCAAACGAAATTACCAATTAGTGTCCTTCACCTCAGCAAAGAATTCCCAGTAAGTGTTGCGGATAGAGAAAAGAAAGAAATGTACAAAAAAAGAAGAAAGGAAAGTTGTACTTACGGTCAAATTTATCGTTCCGATTATACGACAAAACTTGTTAAAAATGCAGTCGTCAATGTTAACTTTGGTGTAAGAAATCATGAGTGCTTTGGTCTTTTAGGTCCAAACGGTGCTGGTAAATCAACTACTTTGAATACCATTACCTCTACTATTCCTCAAACCACCGGTACCATTTGTTTCAACGGTGTTGAAACGCATGTGGCTCGTCTCGACGAAATTTCCATGGGTTATTGTCCACAAAAAGACATTCTCTGGAAGGAATTAACCCTTCGTGAACACATTGAATTTTTCCTCAGCATTCGCGGCTACACAGCTAAAGAAGCAAAAGAATACGCCACTCAATACATTAATGTTGCTGGTTTAGAAGAACATCAAAATAAGCGCACCGAAAAATTAAGTGGAGGTACCAAGCGTAAGCTTTCTCTTCTCATTGCCATTTGTAATTACCCAAAACAAATTTTGTTAGATGAACCTACCGCTGGTATGGATCCATCCACTCGTCGTTTAATCTGGAACATCATTAAAAAGACCAAGAGTGTCAATGATTCAGCCTTAATTTTAACCACACACTCTATGGAAGAAGCGGAATTCTTATGTGATCGTCTTGCTATTTTAGTCAATGGACGTTTAGTTTGTATTGGATCGCCAGAACACTTGAAGATGAAGCATGGTGATAGCTACGTATTAGAATTACAATCCGAAAATGTCGACCAATTCCATAAAGACATGGTTGAAAGCAGAAAATTATTTGGGGACAGGGAATACAACATGGAAAAATCATCCGAAAATCGTGTCAAGTATGAAGTTAAGATTACTAATAATTTCGGATCCATCTTTGCCATGATGGAACAATGCAAATCAGCAGGACTTGTTCAAGATTACAGTTTCAGCCAAACCTCATTGGAACAAGTTTTTATTAACTTTGCTAAGCAACAAATTATTGAACCAGATAATTAAAATATGTAAAAAGAAGTTGAGTAATATATATATATATATATAGAAATTAATTTGTTATATAAATAAATTATTATTTATTTTTTTCTAGAAATATCTGATTCTATAATTAATATATATGTAAAAAA
>SUTP01000128.1 GCA_015062815.1 Methanosphaera stadtmanae
AAGATTAATTAAATGTTTAATACTAAAAAATAAGCGTTTATAGGTCGTAAAAATATATTACTTTTCTAGACCCCTATATATAATGATTAATCTAGTGTTATAATGAGTTAAATTATCCCTAACAATCAAAATTGGATATTTTTTTTCCTACATTTAGTTATAATGGTGGAGATGTAATTTAATTATAAATAAAATACAAATCATGATATTTTTAAATGCTCTAATGAAAATAAATAAAATTTAAGGGAAAAAATCCCTATAATTTTAATAAATATTAGAAATAGTTAAAGTTTTAGAATCTTCTATACGGTCATAGTTTGCCGCAAGGTATATTGCTGTTAAAACATAGTTTTTTGCTTTGTAAGTTTCAGGTATTACATATTCTACTGATACTTCTCCATTTACTACTTTTGCATAGATTACTTTACCATTTTCATCTTTCACTGATTTTCCATTGATTTTGAATACTACTTTTGTGTTTTTTGTTATGTCTTCTAATCCGGTTATTGTTGCCTTGAGTGTTACTTTGCTTCCTGCGATTGTGTTTACATTTTCTGTTGTGATTGTAGGTGTTATTACTTTTTTGATTGTAAGTTCTTCTTTTGTGCTTCTTAATGCATCACATTGGGTGGATCCTGAGTATACTGCTTCTAGTATTATGCATTTTTTATTCCATGTTTCTGGTACTTCATAGTTTTCTAAGGTTGCTGTACCATTTACTACTTTTGCATAGATTACTTTTCCATTTTCATCTTTTAATGTTTTACCATTTACTTTAAATATTACTTTTCCTTTTATTAAGTTAGTTACTAACTCTTTTTCAAATTCATTTCCAAAGTAAATATTCGCTTTAATAGTAGCTATTTCTCCTATTGTAAAGTTTTTAGTAATTATCTTTAATGAATATTCTTTAGGTGGTTGTAAAACTGTAAATGTATTGGTTGTATCATTTGCTATGTAAATTTCATCGTTTAATTTAACTGTAATTCTATAAATTCCCTCTGTTGTAGGAGAATATGGATAGTTTATTTTACCATCAAAATTAGTAATTGATGAAGTGATATGTTTATCATTACAGTAGATATCTACATTCAAACCGGATATTACTGCATTTTTTTTATCTTTAATTAGAACATTTATGTCAACAGTTTCACCGAGTCGATATTCTTCATTAAAGTTTAATGAAATATTTGCCCGTTTTTTTGCGCTAACGGTGATTTCTTTTTCTGATGCTAAATATGTATTTCCATCACTTAAGATTCCTCCTTCAAATACTAATTTTAGTTTATGTTCACCGTAACTTGTTAAACTAAAATCTGATAAATTTGATATAAATACATCATTTTCATATACTTTAATGGTTGCTTTATCTAAAATATCATTTGTTTTATCAATTACGGATATTGATGTTAAATGTTCATTTAATTCTAAATTAATAGTATCTTCTGCTTGAATTCTAGTTGGTATCAAAATTTTTAAGTCAACAGTTGCTATTGATTCTGTATATTTTTCATTTCCAATAAATGCTATAGACAATGAAACATTTTTCCATATATTTTCATAAAGAAATCCGAAACCAAGATTTTGAATATAACTATTTTTATATGGGGTGTTATTTACATATAATATACCTTGATATTTACCAGATGTCATGTTATTTAGTTCTTCAGCATATTCATAGGGCATGTTTCTATCTAAATCTATTGCAGTGAATATATCCACAGATTCTCCAAGGATGACTGGGTTTGGTTCTGCATATATTCGTAAATATGTTTTTATTCTTTCATCAGTATTATTATCATTTTTTATGCTGTTATTCTTATAGATTGGTTTTGAATTACTTGTCATATTTGTAAATAAGTTATTATTTTCAGTTGCTGTTTCTATTTCATTTGTCCATCTATAAACGTGTTTCATATTATTTTCATTTAGTTGATCCTGTGAAAATACTTCATAATTATTTACTTCATAGTATTCACTTTTATTTTTATAATAATTATTAATTGCATTATTTTGTTTTTTAATATTGTTATTGTCAATCTTACTAATTGGATTTGTGATATTATTATCTATATTATTTGTAGCAACAGTATCTGTTGAAATGACATTCTTTTGAGTATTGGAATCTGTTGCAGAAATTGTTGATAATCCTATAAAGAATAACATTAATATAATTAGTAAGAGTGTTTTCTTTAAAATTTTAGTCATTTTTCACACCTCTCAAAAACTATATCTTTAAATATATGCATATATAACTTTTGATACACTTTTTTTTTTCTTGGTAATTTATCTAACATACCTTAAATTCACCAATTGAATAAATACTATAGACTGTGAATTAAATTATGTTTTATACAAAATAAGTTCAAAACCACAAGAATATCAAATTTATGATATTCAAAAGTTAATAATTGATGAAAATAACACTGCTATTAATAATGCATGATTTTTTAATTTAAAAATTCTTAGTGATAATATAAAATTATAATTTTTCAAAGTTATACTATAAATTAAATGAATAATCTCTTCCATTTAAGAATGCATTTTTTTATGTTGATTAAGTATCTGAAGATCTAAAATTAAATTTTTGCATGTTAAAAAAATCATAATTCCTTAAAAAATTGAATAAAAATTTAATTCTATAAATAATTTATGATGTTGTTTACTTCTTATTGTAAAACTATAGTTTTTCATTTATAATTTTCAATAATATCTTTTATAGATGAATAATTTTAGTCATAATTATTTAATTGTGGAGATTTTCTAGTAATACTAAGTATTATCTTCTGATTATAAATTAGTTTGATTAGAACTCTATAATTTTATATATTATTTTTTACAAAATTTGTTATTAGTGATTTGATGGAATAATTGGTGGATACTATTATTGAAACTTCTTATTTTGAATTGGATGATGTGGTTTTTCCTTTAAATGAATTATTTGGTTTAGTAGTTGAATATGAAAATTTTAATTATGAATTTTTATTAAAGGTAGTTGATGACTGTTCAACATTAACTGTGATGAGTTCTGGTGCTTTTAATAAGGATACTGATTTGATAGGAGTAAGCCTTGGTTTAATAGGTGGTCTTGGCCTTTTGAAGGTTCTTTGTTATTTTATCATGATCCAACCTTGTATCTTGCTGATGATATTTATGCTCCATGGGGGATTGGAACTCTGATGTATGGTTCTTAAGCAAATATCAATTATAATATCTAAATTATCTCAGAAATAAAATGTATATAATGAGGAAATATTATTTTATGGTAGTTCTGCGGGTGGTTTTTGTTCATTAGCTTTATCTATTTTTGTTAAGAATTCAATTGCTTTGGCAGATATTTCTCAGTTTGTAGTGTATAATTTTGGTTCTTATTGGAAGGCTTAAAAAATGCTAGTTTTGATATGTATGATGATGAAACTTTCATAAAAAGTATAATGAACGTTTAAATATTATGACATTAATTCGTAAGGAAAATTATGTACCAAATGCATATATCATTTTTGATTGTAGTTTTGACACGGACTTCAAAAAACAATATCATTTGTTTCTAAAAGAGTTATATAAGTTTAATTATATAACAGATGGAAATTCAAT
>SUTP01000129.1 GCA_015062815.1 Methanosphaera stadtmanae
TTGCAATATAAAATAATTATATATATATATATATTTTGGAATTTATATATATATTATAATTTTTCCTTTACAATATTATATTACATTTTTTATATAATGTTATATAATAATAAAAACTATATAATTTATATATTACAATTTATTGTTGTTGTTTTCTATATTTGATTAAAAAAATTGAAAAAATGATTTGAAATGTATTTTTTTTTTGTTTTGTTTTGTTTTGTTTTGTTTTGTTTTAATTAAAAACTTAAAAAAAAATATTATAAAACATATAAAAAATGTATTTGTGTTGTTTCTGTATATTAAACTTATAATGATATAGATTAATATCCTATAATTAAATTATTCTAAAGTAAGTGTACCAAGTCTATAACCATAGCCTGGGTAATAAGTATTAGTATTAGCTAACTTAATATCAACTCCAGTATTTGGATCATTAAGATTAAAGTAAACAGTATAGCTTGTGCCTATTAGTTTAGCAAATGCACCGGTTAGATCAACAGAAATAGTTATTGTTTTAACATATTCACCATTTTGTTTTACAAATCCCCATATTCTATTATCTGTTTTTATTTTAACTTCAATAATTTGAGAAGGTAATTTTGATCTAATAGTGATTTTTGGATTAAAGATAACATAGGCAGGAGCATAACCTACATTTTCGATAACAACATTTAAGATATTATTTGAATCAAGAGTATTACTTCTTAATACATAACGGTAACCTAAATGGTTGTATATGTAGTCTGCACCATTGACCTTCCAATCTTTAGTATAGATATAGCTACTTAACGTTTTATTCCAATGAACAAAAATATTTTTGTCATATTCATCATTTAAATAGGATAAATGAATATTTCTAGCATGTTGTTCGGAAACATAAAAGTTAGAGTAAACGGCAACGTTTGATAATAAACTTGCTATTTTAGTTTGTTTAAGATTAGTATTGGTATCCTCTGTCTTTGTATTTAATATCGCTTCTCCACCATTAGGAACCTTTAGACATAATTCATTTTGGAATTGAACTTCTTGTTCTCTTTTAGCATTAACATCGCCATTTTTATCACTAATATTAGCACTACCATAAGTACCATAATCTGATTCACTATAGAAAAGACCGTCATTGTAAAGACCCATTCTATTAACGATGGAGGTGTAGTTAGCACCACTGGTACTCTTAAATACATTACCAACTCTTCTGTAGTAACGTGGTGTTCTCACACTTAAAAATATGGAAGGATCAAAGTATTTATCAATTGTATTGAAAATCTCGATTAAACTGTCTGATTCAAGGAAATTGGAATGGTGCATTTCACCAAACGTACCTACGAATGAACCTTGATAAATATAGACTAAATCTTTGTATTTATTGACAATAGGAGCTAACTGTTTAATATGTTTGATGATCTTGCTCAAACTGGTAGGTTCAATTTCTGGTGTAGTATATTTTACACAGCCGTTAGCATAGCTATAAGAACTAAATTGATAAATACAATATTTATTGACTTTTTTTTCCTTTAAACATACACTACTATCCGTAGAAGATTTTTGAACACATTCACGAAGGGTAATTTGTTTAAGTTCCTTGGCAGCATTAATTCTAGAACTACTTAAATCTTTTTCAGTAGCATTAGTAACGGTAAAACTGTCAGCAATGCTGCTATCCCTCTTGGTATCTTGACGACGTTCCATTAATTTAGTCTTATTTAAATTCACATTTATGAAAATGGAATTTTTAAGATAATCCTTCATTTCTTCTTCAGTAAGGGTTAATTCATTGTTTTCATTGTAATAACTTTTGTCAAAGTATTTTTCTTTATTTCTAAGTTTTTCTTGATCCTCTTCAGATAATTCTAATTCCCCTACCCTAATTTTTGAATTGTCGATATTAAGAATCTTGAGATTGTTACCATTGGTAAAGTAACCAATCTCCTGTTCACTTTCTTTTCCATTAGGATTTTCATTATCATCATCTGCCATGATTGCAGCATCACCATCATAAAGAATATCTGGATTGTATTCTTGTTGCATGTATTCAAAATCATCATAGTTAATATATAAATGACCGTTATCCAATTGACTAAATTTAATATCATCTTCATCATTATTATTTCCAGTGCTACTTTCATTATCATCTTCCTCCTCTACAGAGGCAAGAACAGGATCAAATGAAGAACCATTTGTTTTACAGTTGTTTTCACCATCGTAGTAAAATCTTAATATAAGTTGAGTGGTTGGATCGATGGTTTCTTTTCTTTTTTTATATTCATTTAATAAATTATCTAAAGCGGTAAGAGCTTTATCAGATATTTCTCTATCACTAAATTCACCCATTCTAACCCCGAGATATTGTAAACCTTTTTTGTATTTTTGAACTTGATGGAATCTATTAATAAAGTTACAATCAAGTTCAGGATAGTCATTTAAATCTATAGTGACAGCACCATGAAACCATCCAATGTATGGATTTAATACTTCTCCATCATATTCATACATTTTTTTAGGGGTATAATTAATATTTGATGGTGTTACGTTTGTTTTAGTTGTAGTGGTAGTTGTCTTTTTAGTTGTGGTAGTTGTAGTTGTTTTTTTAGTAGTGGTAGTTGTAGTAGTTTTTTTCGTTGTCGTAGTTGTAGTTGTTTTTTTCGTAGTTGTTGTGGTTTTTTTTGTCGTTGTAGTTGTAGTTGTTTTTTTCGTTGTGGTAGTAGTTTTTTTTGTAGTAGTAGTTGTTGTCGTAGTGGTAGTGGCTTTATAATTTTCTGAAATAATATTAAATTTCCAATGTTGTTCCGCTTTTGAACTACTACAAGTATACATTTTTAATTTAATAGTGCCTGCTTTTCTAACTGTATCATCATTCACATTTGGTAAATCATCACTTGATATACCTGCACACATACTAGAATTATCTGGAGTCCAAATAGATTCCTTACTCTTTGAAACTAAAATGTTTCCCATAAGGGTCTTATACTCTGAACAAGAACTAGTAATAATGGAACCATTATCTTTTATATATATACAGATACTTGTATCATATCTGTTAACATAATAACCACTACCTTCTTTTGGTACAATCCATTGTTGTTTGTAATAATTATCAACACATTCACTTGCTCTAACGGTATAATCCTTTGCTTTATAAGTTAAACAAAGGTTTGAATATATATTAACAATATTGACTACATTATTTTCAGTACTGTAATATTCACCATAAACAGTATTAATTAATAGTACACAAAAAGTGACAATAAGGAAAGGTTTCTTTATAAAAGAATAAGAATTCATATTTATCATTTTCTTATATTTTTATTTAATAAATTTTATTTAATAATATTAATACATATTTTTTTATAAATTATTTGCTTTACAGTAATAATTAATTTTATTAATTATTTAAATCGATTACTTAAAATTCTATTTCCTTTTCTAATTTTCTTTTCTTAATAATCTTTTTCTAATATTTTATTCTCTTTCTAATATTCTGTTTCTCAAGTTCAGCAGTTTTTTTTTAAAAAA
>SUTP01000130.1 GCA_015062815.1 Methanosphaera stadtmanae
TGTTTTTTTGTTTTACAATACAATATTGTGTGTTAATATTATTTATAAGTGAGATTAAGAATTAAATTACATAAAATAGTTGACATTAACGGCACTCTTTCAGGAAGGGGATTTTAATTTTATACTACAATATATAATAAGAAGTTCAGAAAAAGAAGATTTGAATAGTCGAACCCACAGTTGATGTTAAATGGATGTTATGTTTCCAGTTGCACATATAACATTCGATTTAAACTTCATACAATTCTTTTAGTCATATAATTTAAAAGTAAAATAAATCTTTTAGTGTTACGTTTTATTAAATAAAAAAAGAACATTTAAGAGTTGTAAAATAAAACAACTCTCATTAATTTTAATTAAAATCCAAAGATAATTTCATTTTTACAGTATCATTAGTAGTTGGAGTAGAAAATTTAACAATTGTTTTTAAATCATGATTTATAGTATAAGACATGAATCTAGGTTCCCCAACATGTTCTCCATGCCCGGCTGATTGAGTATACACAACTACACCATCTATTGTTTCACAAGGTTCATTATCTAATGATTCATCAAATTGATTTACAACTTGATTCCATTGAGAATCATCTGCTTTACTTACATTCGCAATCCAAATATTATATCCATCACCATTTTCGTCAAAATAATATTTTACATATCCTTCATCACCTTTAGATTCATTCTCTAATTTGAACTTTGTAACATTGGACTCATTTGTGAAGTTAAACTTAACATTATCTACTTTTACAATATTGTCTGGTTGTTCTGTATTAAATAAATCATCAAAAAGCCCTGCACTAACTACAGTAAAAGAAGCTAAAATAGCTACTGCAATTATTGATATTAATAATATCTTTTTTATATCCATTTTTTAATCCCCCATTATAGTTATTTTAATAATACTTTATCTATACAATTATATACATCTATGGTACTTAACTTAATTTTTTACCAGTCAATCTTATAAATTAGTCGTTTGAATTAAACTTAATACTACTCAACATATCTTTAAGAGTATTTGCATCATTACCTAATAGAATAACAGTTTTATTGTTCTGGTTAAGACCAACTACTGCGAAATTTTCATCAGATTTCTTTTTTGGCTCAAGAACTTTAACATTGTTCTCTTGATATTCAATACATTCCTTTAAATCAGGATTCATTAATTTAAACAATTCATCATAATTACAATCCACATTTTCTTCAGATATCATTGAATCATTAATATATCCTATAACAATGTTGTTTTTATCATCGACATAATCAATCTCTTCAAAAGGAAGATCATTATAAAATTCACCTTCAACTTTTTCAAAATTTGAATCCTCAGGAACAAGCATTGTAAAATCATGCCCAAACGTATGTTGTACCATTGTTTCAGCACTTACACAACTGCATGAAAATATAATTAGTAAAATTAAAATCATTATATAATTTTTATTCATTTAAACACCTACCCTCTGAATTTAATTGTTTCTGCCATTGATTTTATTAAATCAGCATCATTTCCAAAAATCCATATAAATTCTGTTCCTTTATGAATAGCAATTTCTTCTTTGAATTCTGATTTATCCCATGTTTTACCTACTTTTCCACTAGCATCATGGTCATGAATAATTATCAAATCTCCGGATTGTTCAGTGGTTACATTTCCTTCATCTAATGCAAGCATGTAATCTACTCTTTCATCATTTAGCATATGTGAATCGATATAATATATTTCAAATTCTTTATTTTTTGAAAAATAATCTTTAACAATACCTTCTGATATCAGTCCTGTTTCATTAATATCCATTCGTGTTTTTAAAAATATTGTATCCTTAGGAACCTCCATTGTAAAAGCACTATCAAAATTATATAATTCCATTCCTTCTGAAGCTTCATAATTGCTTCCATTATTCCCAGTTAATGCAATAGCTATTCCTACAATTAATGCCATAATCACAATTACCAAACCAATAATCATAATTTTATTTTTTTCCATCATTTTCCTCCTATTTTGTTAATTTATTTCAATCGTTCTTGTCATATCTACTAAATCGTTGATATAATCGTATCTTATTACAACGACATAATCTTCATTTTCATATGTTGCAACATATTGATTCATATGTTCTTTATAAAATGTCATTTTACCTGAAAAATCATTATTGGAAACTGTTTTTGGATGAATTAACTCTGCTTCAGTAAGATGATAATGATATACAGAATCAGCATCAACTTTATCCTTATAATTGATATAAACCATCATTAAATTTTTACAAAAAAAATATATGAGAATCCCATACTCCATAGTATTCATCAAATCCTATTTTTGATGGAGTATCCATTGTAAATTCACCATAATCTCTTGGTTCTAATTCGCCATAGAAGTCCGTTGATTTTTTCTCTGTTGAAGCAAAACTAACTGAAATACATAATAAAAAAATCAATAGTATTCCAATAGAAAATAGTAACTTATTTTTCATTAAATCACCCTTATTAATATAATTATTATATATGTTGGGGATGATTTAAATTTTATTACATAACTATATTACAATATTAAATAAATTAATCTAATGATTTTGCATAAATTTTAATAATGGTTCGAATATAGTTATCAAGCATGTATAAAAATGAGACTGCTGATGAACAAATGGATCGGATTAGTAGAAATCTAAAAGAACTTTCATTCTTTGGAAGGATGTTAATAGATGAAAATAAAAAATTAAAATCCCGCAACAAAGAACTTGAAAAAGAAAATAAAAAACTACATGAAACCATATTGCAAATGTCACAAAATAAAAAGTTAATTTATTTGTAAAAAGGAGAATTAATGCATGACTCGAGCAGAATCAGAATTACACAGTATCAGAACCACCATTGAAGCATATCAAATGATTTTAAAAAACAATAATGATTTGTCTGAAGATGATAAAAATAAAATTAGACAGAGAATAACTGAATTAGGAGAAATTCGAGACAAAATTTTATCTGAAATATACAATTACGAGTTTTAAATAAATATAATAGTATTAAGGAGCATTAGATGAAAGTTAATTATAATAAAGTTAAAGAAAGAGAAGATGAATTAATCCATTATGTTGGTTTTTTGCCAATGCAAATTTTAGGTCGCATTGATGCTTTTAAAAGAAATGATTATCTTCGAAGTATTAATAAATATGAGGAAATCCAAGAATTAAATCATAATTATCGTGTAAATTGTTCAAAACAGGGGTACCCATATAAAGAAAAAGTTTTGAGGAAATGGATTGCAGACAACCCTCAATTCGAAGATTGTGTTGATCTATAATTAGGAACTTATTTATCTTTTTTCATTGCTTTTGAGAAAAAGAGAGAAGTCACATTTCCAGGTTTTCAACCATCACCAACATCAAAACAATTTTCCACTTTTTATAAAAAAGCAGCTGAAATATGTGACTTCAATTAGTATATTAAACTAATAAAAAATATAACACTTTTGCGAGAGCATTTGGAAAGTAT
>SUTP01000131.1 GCA_015062815.1 Methanosphaera stadtmanae
CAGAAAAAACTTGATACCAATTTATTATTCATATTAAATGATAATAATGCAGGATTTGCAGGTGGAAACAACGTAGCACTTCGATATATTATGAAAAATAATTTATCTGAATATGTGATGTTATTGAATAATGATACCGTGGTCAGTCCTGATTTTATAAATGGTTTAGTAGATAAAATAAATCAATCCAGTGAAAATGGCTTTGTTGGAATAAACACTTATTACTATGATAATAATAAACAAATACAAACCGTTGGTGGAGGACTAATTGACTTAGTTCATGGTGAATGTAGTGCAGTAACTAAATCTCAAGTAGATGAATTTGATTTTATCACAGGATCCTGTGTATTAATGCCATTACAGGTACTTAAAGAAGTTGGTTTAATGGATGAATCATATTTCATGTATTGGGAAGATGTTGATTGGTCTACAAGAACACGTAATAAAGGATATAAATTAAAAGTAGCTGATTATGGTTATATATATCATAAAGAAGGAGCTTCAATCCATTCAACCAGAAGAATATATTATCATACCAGAAATAGAATAAAATATATGAAAAAATTCACAAAAGGATTTAAACTACTAAAATTTATCATATACATAATATTATTTGTAATTAAAGAATCACTTACAAACATAATGAAGGATAGAGAATATTCAAAAGCTTTATTAAAAGGATTAATAAAAGGTTTATAAACATCAACAGATTTAGGGGATTTCAATGGAAAATAAACAATTAAAAATAGCAGTATTTCATAATTTGCCATCAGGTGGAGCAAAAAGATCATTATATACTTACATAAAATATTTGGTTCAAAAGGGACATATTGTTGATGTATTTATACCTGAAACAGCTAATGAAGAATATTTACCACTAGAACCAGTAGCAAGCAGTGTCGTTAAATTCAATGTCAAAAAAAGTTTCTTCAGGGAAAGATTATATTCCATATTTAGCTATGTACCAGCAATTATAAGAAGAGTTTCAGTAAATAATGTAATGAAAACCGAAAAAGAAATAGCCAAAATGCTAAATGATTCAGGTTATGATATAGTTTACTGTGAACAGGACCAATTTACTATGACACCAGCAATACTCAAATATTTAACAAAACCAACAGTATATTATTGCCAACAACCTATCAGAAAAGATAAAATTTTAACAGTTGTAAATAATCAAAAAGAAAAAATAGGATTCTTTAATCATCCATTAATTAAACCTTTTGCAGAATATGCAATAAATTATATAGAAACAAGAGACTATGAACGTGACCAGGAACTAGTACAATATTCAACTAATCTATTGGCAAATTCATATTTCAGTCATGAATCAATACTAAAACAATATGGAAAAAATGCTTATGTTTCTTATATTGGTGTAGATACAGATATTTTTAAACCATTGAATATGGAAAGAGAAAATTTTGTATTATCTGTTGGAACATGCATTCCACCAAAAGGATTTGATTTTTTAATTAAATCAATTGCACATATACCTGAAAAAGAAAGACCGGAACTAGTAATAGTAGGTAATAATAGTGATGAAAGATGGGTGGAATTTTTAGAAGATTTAGCAGAGGAAAAAAAGGTAAAATTGGATATTTTATCACAAATACCAGATGAAGACTTAATTGACTTGTATAACAGAGCTAAATTGGTGGTATACGCACCATATTTAGAACCTTTCGGATATGTTCCTATAGAAGCAATGAGTTGTGGAACACCAGTAGTTGGAGTAAAAGAAGGTGGAGTCAGGGAATCTGTACTTCATAATAGGACAGGTTTACTAACTCAACGTGATGAAAAAGACTTTGCACGTGCAATAATTAAATTATCTAATGATAAACATTTATGGGAAAAATTATCAATAAATGGAATTAAATACGTAAGATCATATTGGACTTTAGAACATGCTGGAGAAAGATTACTTAAACACATAAAAAGAATCTTGGACAATGAGGGATGATAAATGGAAAAACCATTAGTTTCAATAATATTACTTAACTGGAATGGATATGATGATACCTTAGAAGCATTAGAATCATTATATCAGATAAACTACCCTAATTATAATGTAATAGTTGTTGATAATCATTCAACAAATGATTCAATCGATAAAATAAAAGAGTATTGTTCTGGAAATATCAAAATAAATACAAAATATACTAAATTTAAAGAAAATAAACCCATAAAAATGATTCATGTAAAAGAAGATGAATTAAATAGGAAATATGATAATATAACCACTGATGATTCCAAAAAATTATTATTAATAGAAAACTATGATAATTATGGATTTGCAAGAGGTAATAATATAGCAATGGATTACACTAAGAAATATGATAATCCTGATTATGTTTTATTACTTAATAATGATACTATAGTGGATCCTGATTTCTTAATGAAAATGGTAAATGTTGCCTTGAGTGATAATAAGATAGGAATAGTAGGACCTAAATTTTATTATTATGATTATGAAGGTTCTCATGAAACTATATGGTGTATTGGAAGTGTAGTAGACCTTGAACATTATCCGGGTCATCACAGTATCATGGATGAAAAGTATTATGATATAAGTGGTAATATAATAGATTGTGATTGGGTATCCGGTGCCGGCGTGCTGATAAAAACCGAAGCAATACCAGAAGATAATTTAGATACAAGTTTCTTTTTTGGATGTGAAGACGTCGATTTAGCAATGCAGGTAAAAAACAAAGGATATAGAGTTGTAACGGTTATGGATTCTATCATCTGGCATAAAGTTGGAATGTCAAGACATAGAAGTTCCACATTCAAAACAGAATATAATCATGTTAAGACAAATTTACAATTTATTAAAAAACATAAAAAAAACTATTATATGAATCTACCAAAATACTTTTATCAAATCACAAAATTATATCTAAACGCCTTAAAAAACAAGCTTTAACCCACGTTTAATCATTTTAAAATATGAGGGTGATTTGTTAAATTTTCATAAATTCAATAAAGATGTTACTATTAATCATATTTTACAAAATAAAATGATAATATATATTTTTAAAAGTTTATTTAATTTATATTTTTGCTTAAAATTTTAATTAAAAAGCTATGGGGTCTTTGTTTAATTTAAATAATCTTGTATACTAATTAAATTAAATTTTGGCTATTATTTTTAAGAGTCCATTAACAGTCCATTTTTTGGAAAAATAACACAACTATTAAAATTATTAGAATACTATCTAATTAAATAATATATAACTAGTTTAATTACTAAAATTATTGACTTTGAAATTAAAATAATGAAAGATGAAAAGAGTCCATATTTGGGGTGTATGAGTCTACAACAAAAAAGTATTAAAAAAACATATAAATAAATATCCATAATTATGTTAAAGATAACAATATTTCATATACCTGTGAAAAATAAATATAAAAAATTAAAAGGATTATCAATATTTAACATAAACTAATTAGGTATCAGTGTA
>SUTP01000051.1 GCA_015062815.1 Methanosphaera stadtmanae
ATTTTTTGTCATGTTAAATAAGGATTTAGAAAGTAAAGAGAAAATTAGTATTGATATTGCTAAACTAGAAAGAAATCTTAAACAAGTTGAAGATATAGACTTTGCAGGTAAAGAAAAAGAGGTTTATGATAGAGCTGTAGATTATATGAATGATTCAAAGTATTATCTTAGTAAAGAAGATATGAGAACAGCATTTGGATGTATAGAGTATAGTCATGGTCTACTTGATGCATTAAGAATGATACATGGTTTAATTTAATCCATAAAATACTTTTTTTGGCATCAATAAAATCATTTATTTTAATAACTAACTATATACAATGAAAATTTACCTTCACTGTTACTTATAAAATGAATTCATAAAAGTAACTAGCCCTTACCATAATCAACATGAAGAAAAGTAATTTTAACTCTATTTATATGTTAATTTAATCTCATCATGTGGTCTTGTTCTTAAATACTTAACACGTGGAATTCCAATAACAAACACGGCATACATATGTTTATCTGAATCTATTTCTGGGAAAAATTCCATTAACTTTTCATGATTAATTTCATCAGCCATCCCTATGAATAATGAATAAAATCCACCTAAACCTAATGAATATGCCAGCAATTCAATACGTGTCATAGAAATAACTGCATCATTCTTATTTTTACTAAATGCCAGTAATATCTGTTTACCTTCCCAGAGTAATGGATGATGATCAGGATCTCTATCAGGATTTCTTAGATATTCACCAACATGTTTAATTCTGAAAAATTCATCTTCCTTAACACTAATAATATCATATACATGCTGGATAAACTCTTCTAAATCATTATCAATAACAACAAATTCAACATCTTGTATATTTTGTCTATTTGGACTATAATAGGCTCCTTTTAACAGTTTATTAAAGGTTTCCTTATCAATTTTTTCATCTTTAAACCATCTCATACTACGACGTCGTTTATAAAAATTCAAGAGATTATCATAACTAACAGGATTATCATTCGGATTAAAAGATTCTATTTCAGATAATTTATCTTCATATCTTTTAAGTATTATTGAATTTGTTGGACAAATACTGGAACAATGTCCACAATCAAAACAATTACTTTCAATTTCCACTGCTTTTTTATCAATAATCTCTATATTATCACGAATACAGACATCTTTACATAAACTGCATCCTACACAAGTATCATTGTTAATTATTAAATGTTTCACAAAAATCACCTATTAAATAAATTGTATGTAATTCATTAATATAATGTTTTTTTTAAGCAAGAGTGTTGGCATAAATTCATTTTTGTAATACTTTTAATGTATTTTCATTAATTTGTTTTATTATTCATATTATAATTTTTTATATTATTTTTCAATTTTTTTTGAATAATTATCATTTTAAGATAAGTTTATATATAATATTGTATATAATTTATATTATAAAATCATAGTTATTTCAAAAATTATTAATATTTTTTATAAAATGTTTATTTTATATTTTTTTTTGATGTTTCATTATGATTTTATTTATAATAATTAATAAGTAAGCAGAAATTCAATAAATGAATGACTGTATAAGTGGGCTCAGACTGCCCCATAGTAAAATCAAAGAACTATAACACACAAATAAAAATATTAATTAATTAATTAATCTTCTAATTAATTTTAATAATAAGTGTTTGTTATTTTTTTGATTTGAACAAAGGCAGAATATTTTTGATTAAGAAAAAAAAGATACTATTTTTTGTAGTAATACTTTTTTTCTATCAAAATAATTTATGCCAAGTCTCAGCAAGTTTAGTATATATTCAATTCATCAAAATAAGTATTACAAAAATTATTTATGGTGATAATCATGAGGGTGTTTTCACAATAAGATTATTTTGATTCTTAAGACTTCTTTTTATTTGTTAAGTGTTTTAAACACATTTAATATTATACTTGAAAACACACTCATCATATAAAATAAATAAAATCGTATTACGAACAACTGAATATGGGCATGTTGATGGAACATTTATAAGTATTCGTTTCGATAGTAAAAAATTGCATGATTTAATACATTATTTGGAATAATAATAAATAAATTGTTAAGGAGATTGAATTTATGATAACAATAAATATGTATGAAAAATATGATGATATTATCAACATTAGATCAAAAGCAGAAAATATCTTTGATAATATCCCAAAAAACACTACAGAAGTATGTATTGACTTTAAAAATATTGCTTTTATGGGTAGAAGTTTTACACAAGAATATTACAGACAAATAAAAGATAAAAACATAAAAGTAATAGAAATAAATAAAAACAAGGATATTGATGCCATGATTAAAGCAGTATTTAAATCATAAATCTAATAGAAAAAATATATTAAATTCTATTTAATATTATTATTTTTAGAATATAATGGGAGTTATCAAACTCTCAAAAAAAAAATAAAAATTTTTGTATTATTTAACACCGAGTTATGAACTATTCACATTATCTGAAGGTATCTGAGAGCTTTCTTGGCTTGATTTTTGATTATTATTTGAATTATCTTGATAACTGTTTTGTTGTGGTTGAGTATTTTCTTGTGTATGTGTTGACTGAGTTTCATTAGGAACTTCTACAGTGTTATTACTATCGTTTGTTGAATTATTTTGATTAAAATTTATATTTGGTAGTCCCATACTAAATAATAGTAGTCCGACTAATATAATTCCAACTATTATTATGATAATACCATTATTTCTCATACTAGTTATATTTCAATTAGTAAGTATTTATATTTTAATCATTTTTAGAATTCTCTGGATAATTTTCGATTGAATAGTATTATGCTTATAATCATTAGGATAATTCCCATAAATAATATAAGAATCATAGTATTCAATACCATATTTAAACTGTAACCAAAGGTTAATACTTCTCTGATAGCAGTAATTGCCTGATTCCATGGGAGTATTTCGTATACTTGTATGGCATGACCATTAAAAGTTCCGATTGTAGCATCTGGTAATGGGAAAAATGAACCAACTAAAAAACTTAATGGAACTGCAATGAGTGGTGCAATATTTGTTGCCTGACTTTCATTTTTTGCAAGAGATACTATAATCAATGCAACTGCTACAGAAGATATTGTTGCCAGTATTCCAATTACACATGCAATTATTAATGAATTTATTCCTCCTTGCCAATGGAATCCCATCAGTACTGCAACAATCAATAGGAGTATTATCTGTATTGCACCAATAAGTGACCAAGAAATTAGATTTCCTAATACATAATCTCTTGTTTTCATTTTAGATAACTTTAAACGTTTTAACATACCATTTTCTGTTTCTTTAGCTATATTTGAAGTTACTGTGGTAATTGTCATTAAAATTGCAAAAACCATTAAGCCTGGTGCTGCATAATCAAATAATGTGAATTCAGAAGTTCCCTTTAAGTCTTCTTGATTTAAAGTAATTTTCATAGGTTCTGAACCAGTTATCTTTTTGATTAATTCATTTGAATATTGACTTATTATACTGTTTAAAACATTTTGACCAATACCATACTCAGTTAAACTGGGATTACCTCTTACAATAATATTACCCAAACCATTATCATTGCCATTTAAACCAGAATAAACACTATCTGAAAAATTTTCAGGAATTATTACCATTAAAGACACTGAATCATCATAAACTAACTTTTCAGCATCTTTGATTGAATTAATTTCCTTTACTTCAAAAATTTTAGTTGAATTATCTGATTCTACATCCTTAATAGTTGAGACTAAATCTTTTGAAAAATTATTAGGACTGTCATGAGGACTATCTAAATTTACTAATGCTAAATTTATGGTTGAATCAGTAAATGAATCTCCACCATATGCAAAACCAAAGATTAGCATGAATATTATTGGAAATAGTAATAGGAAGAAAAGACTTCTTTTATCACGAATCATTTGTTTAAAATTCATGGAAATTAAATCTATTATTTTCATATTAACACCTTAATCCCTCAGTTGTCTTCCGGTTAATTCAATGAAAACATCTTCTAATGTATTTTGACGGATAGATATGTCACTGATTTTTGAATTATTTTTTTCAATTAAATGTATAATATCTGGTAATTTTTTAATTGCATCCAAGATTATGATATTTATTTTTCCATCAGCATCATATAATTTATTAATTCCATTTATTTTTTCAAGCAATTTTATAATTTCATTAGTATCTGTTTTATCTTCAAGTTCTATTGTTACTTTATCGCCTTTACCTATCATTTGTTTGAGTTTTTCAGGAGTATCTAATTTTAATAATTTTCCATGATCAATAATAGCTACTCTATCACTTAATTTATCTGCTTCATCCATCAAATGGGTTGTTAAAATAATGGTATTGTCCATTTTCTTTTGATATTTAATATATTCCCATAATACTCTTCTAGTTTGTGGGTCTAAACCTTCTGATGGTTCATCTAAAACTAAAATTGGTGGATTATGGATAGTTGCCATTGCTATATTCATCCTCCGTTTCATACCTCCAGATAAATTTGATACCAGTTCATCTTTTTTATCTTCTAGCTGTAATTGTTTTAAAATTTTATCAATACGTTCTTTAAGTATTTTTTTGGGAACTTCATACATTTTACCCATAAAATATAAATTTTCATAACAAGTTAATTGATTCCATAAAACAATATCCTGGGGACATATGCCTATATCTGTCCTTGTAAATGATTTTTCAGAACCATTGAAGATAACTTCTCCATCATCTGGCTTAATTAAACCAACCATCATATTTATTGATGTGCTTTTACCAGCTCCATTTGGTCCTAAAAATCCAAATATTTCACCTTTGCAGATTTCTAGAGATAAGTTATTAACAACTTTTTTTTCTCCATATTTTTTCATCAAGTTTTTTAGTTCTATAACTTTTGAAGTTATTAAAACACCTCCTTTTAGAAAAATATGATTCACATTCAATCATTATTCTATTTTGAGAATGTATGTGATATTTCTTAAGATTACTTTATTTAATCCGATATAAAAACTTTTAATAACTATTTTATTAATCATAACTAATTAGTAATATGAGAAATTTCACTTTAACATGTATCTGATGTATCTATATTTATTCTAAAATCAATTATATTATGATACATAATTTTAAATATTTTTATTAATAAAATAATTATTAGTTTTGTTAAAGTTTTATATAATAATTAATCAGATATTAAATTATTTTAATAGAATTAGAAATCAGTATATGGAGATAATGATATTATGAAAGATAAAGTAATTTTAGTTGTAAGTTTTGGAACTTCATATAATAACAATCGTGGTCTTAGTATTGGTGCGATTGAAAATGATATTAAAGACAGTTTTCCGGATTATGAAATTAGACGTGCATTTACTAGTCAAATGATAATAAATAAATTGAAAAAACGTGACGATTTACATATCGATAACGTTAAAGAGGCCTTGGAAAGAGCAGTACAGGATGGTGTTAAAACAATTATTGTTCAACCTACACATATGATGGATGGAACAGAATACCATTATAAAATTAAGGATCATTTAGAAGATTATAAAGATAAATTTGACACACTTATTCTTGGTAAACCATTAATCAAATATGATGAGGATTATGAAGATTTAATTAAATCTATCACTGCTACAGAATATAGTGATGATACTGCTGTTTGTTTTATGGGTCATGGTACTCCTGCAGATTCAAATATTATTTACACTACCTTACAGGATAAATTAATATCAAAAAATTATAAAAATTATTTTATTGGAACTGTTGAAGCAAAACCTGACTTTGATGACGTATTATCAATGATTAACGAAGGACAATACAATAAGATTGTTTTAAAACCGTTGATGGTTGTGGCTGGAGATCATGCACAAAATGATATGGCGGGGGATGAGGATGATTCCTGGAAATCCATGTTTACTGCTAATGGATATGAAGTTGAATGTGTCATTGAGGGTTTAGCACAATCAAAAGATATCAGAAATATGTATATTAAACATCTAAAAGAAATAACTGATGATTTAAACTAAATATTTCATCACATTTATTTTTTTAATACATCACTAATTTTTTCAACAACAATCTCCTTAGCATCATCAGTAAATCTATGTTCTTCTTCATCAAATACTATTAAAGTAGAATTTTCATACAATTCATTTGCTTCAATTGAATACTTAAGATATACACGACTATCTAGTTTTCCATGAAAAATATAAACCTCCTTTTTGAAATCTAGTATATCATCATATAAATTAATGGAATTTGCTCCATCAATATATATTTGACCAGTATATTCAGGCATAATATTAATTACATTTTTTTCACGAGGATTATCTAACTCTTTCATATCATCAGGAATAATATATGCAGGTGCAAACAAAAATAATCCTTTAATATCATCAGGTCTATTATTTGCCACTAAACTAGATACAAGACCGCCCTGACTATGTCCGGCTAGATAAATTCTTTCTGAATCTATGTAATCAAGTTCTTTTATGTTATCAATAACACTATTTAAATCATCTATTTCTGTTAAGATGGACATTTCTGATATTTTTCCATCACTTTTAGAATCATAACCTCCACCTCTAAAATCAAAGACATAACTAGCAATGTCATGTTTTAATAATTTTTCAGCATAGGGTATCATCAAGGTATGATCTAATGAAAGTCCATGACTTAAAATGATTATAGGAATTTTTTTATCAATATTATCAGGTAAAAACAGTATTCCATATATTCTCTGATTATTAAATTTACAAATAAATTCTTTTTTCATAATTATCCCTATTCTATGATTAATATCATGTTTTAATTATATACCTTTTAATTAATCAAAATTTATATTATATCCTTTCTGAGAATTTAATGTGTTGTAATAATATCCTTTTTCATGCAGTAACTCTTCATGTGTTCCCTGTTCAATTATTTCACCATTTTCAATCACTAATATTTTATCAGCATTTTTAATGGTTGAAAGCCTATGAGCAATTACAAAACTTGTTTTATTTTCCATTAATCTATCCATTGCTTTTTGAATTAATTTTTCTGTTCTTGTATCAACACTAGAAGTTGCCTCATCCAAAATTAATATTTCTTTTTTTGAAAGAATTGTTCGGGCAATTGTCAATAACTGTTTTTGTCCATGAGAAATATTATCAGAGTCTTCATTCAACACAGTTTCATAATTATTTGATAATTTTCTTATGAAATTATCAGCATAAACCTGTTTTGAAGCCTCAACAATTTCTTCATCACTTGCATCTAAATTACCATATAAAATATTGCTTTTAATAGTGTCTGAAAACAACCATGAATCTTGAAGAACCATTCCAATATGAGCTCTTATAGAATGTTTATCATATTCATTAATATCTACACCATCAATTTTAATAAATCCGGAATCTACATCATAGAACCTCATAAGTAATTTCATAATTGTTGTTTTTCCAGCACCAGTTTCTCCAACAATAGCTATTTGCTCACCTTTTTTCAATTCAAATGATAAATTCTTAATTATTTTAACATTAGGTGCATATCCAAATGTCACATTTTCAAATGTTATCTTTTCTTTTATTTCACATAGTTCTCTTTTGGATGGATTTGGCTCATCATCATACTCTAATAACTCAAAAATTCTTTCACTAGCTGCCATTGCAGTTTGTATAAGATTCATTACACGTGTTATCTGTTGTATTGGTCGGGTAAAGTTTTGTGTGTACTGGAAAAATGCCAGTATATCTCCAATCATTATTGATTTTTGCAATACAAGAATTCCACCTAATACAGCTACTGTAACATATATGAAATTAGAGATTAAATTCATTAAAGGACCATTTAAACTGGAATAGAACTGTGATTTCCATTCTTGTTCAAACCATTTTTCATTATCTTCATCAAATTTTTCAAGTGAAACATCCTCCTGATTAAATGCACGGATAATATCATGACCTGTGAATGTTTCTTCAATTTGACCATTTAAGCTACCTTTAAACACTAGCTGTTTTAAAAAATAGCTTTGTGAATTCTTTGTAATAAAGTTAATTACAATAAATACTATTGGAATTAATATTAGTGTGACTAATGCCATCCAAATGTTAATGGATAACATCATTATGCTAACACCAATAATTGTTATCACAGCTGTTAGTAACTGAAGAAATGCCTGTGTAATACCATTTTGTAATGAGTCAACATCATTAGTAATTCTTGATAATATATCTCCTCTTTTATTTTGATCTAATTTACTCATAGGTAATTGTAATACTTTTTCAATCAATTTTTCTCGTAAGTTATAGCTAATTTTTGTTGAAATTTCAACGATTAAATAACTTTGTAAATAAGAGAATACTCCACTAATAATATAAAGAACTACAACAGTTATTAAAAGATTAATCAAAGTATTAAAGTCTATTGTACCAGTATTGGATAATAATCTATTAATTCCATCAAATATGATTGTAGTAGCATTACCAATTAATAATGGAGCTATAATACTAAATACTGTTGATAATATAGCACAGATTATAGTAACAGTTAACTTTAATTTGTAATCTTTTAAAAGACTTAAAATATTTTTAATAGCTTTTTTATTATTAACTGGTTTTTCAGATGGTTTTCTTCTTATTGGCCTGGGACTCATAAGTTTACCCCCATCTTATCAATTTGTGTATCTACAATTTCTTTATAAATTTTGCATCGTTTAATTAATTCTGAATGAATTCCTTTATCAATAATTTGACCATTATCAATTACAATAATTTCATCAGCATCTATAATTGTAGAAATTCTTTGACTGACAATCAATAAAGATGAATTCTTAAACTTTTTGAGATTATTTTTTACTTTACTCTCCGTATTCATATCTAAAGCTGAAAAACAATCATCAAATAAATAAAAATCATATTTATCCATTAAAGCTCTTGCTATTGATAACCGTTGCTTTTGTCCACCAGAAAAATTACTTCCACCTTGAGAAACTTCCTGAGATAAATCATCTACAAAGTCAACCTGTGCTAATTTAAGTGCTTCTATCATTTCATCTTCAGTAGCATCTTTTTTTCCCATTAATAAATTAGATTTCACTGTTCCATGGAATAATATTGCTTTTTGGGGTGTGAAACTAATCTTTTCACGTAATGTTTTTAATTTAAATTCTTTAATATTTGTACCATTAAGTAATATTTCACCAGAACTTGGATCCTGAAGACGAAGCAATAGATTTAATATAGTTGTTTTACCACTTCCTGTTCCACCAATGATTGCAGTAGTTTTCTTAGGTTCTAATCTAAAATTAATATCTTTCAATATTTCTTTTTCACTTTCAGGATACTTATAATATACATTTTTAAATTCAATTGATGCATTAGATTTAATATCCTCAATTTTACCATCAGTAATTGCTAAGGGCATGTCTAAAACTTCATTTATACGTCTTCCTGATATAATTATTCTAGGTAAATTAATTATAAAACCACCAATCATTAAAAATGAAGCTACAATTTGAGTAGAATATTGAATAAAAGCTATAATATCTCCCGTAAGTACTGAACCACTTAAAGCATCATAAGCACCAAAGTATAAAATCAAAACAATCATCATATTTAAAATTAATATCATAAAAGGAATCAATATGAGAATATTTCTGAATAGATAAAGATTAACATCTAAAAATTTTTGATTAAGCTTCTGAAACTTATTCTCTTCATAATCCTGTCTTACAAATGCTTTTATAACAGGTATGCCTATTAATATTTCCCTAGAAATTCTATTAATTTTATCAACAGTTTCCTGCATTAATTTATAGTATGGAAGTACTCTTATAATAACTACTAAAAATGTGATAATAACTGCTATAAATGTAACTATAATAATCCAACTGAGATTTGTTTTAAGTTCAAATGTTTTTATTATACTGCCTATACCCAGTAATGGTGCAAAGAGTATTGTAGTAAACATCATAACTAAAATATTCTGAATTTGATTAATATCATTAGTGGATCTTGTAATTAATGATGACCTTGATATTTCATTTAGTTCATGGTTGGAAAATTTCAATACTTTTTTATAAACAATTTTTCTTAAATCCTTAGCATAACCTGATGAAACTCTGCTTGAAACAAATGATACACCAACTGTTGATAATGCTGATACTAAAACCATTAAAAGCATCATTAGACCTGTATTAATAATATATTGGAAATTAGTATTTTGAATACCAATATTTACAATATCTGCCGTATATGATGGTAATGATAAATCACAAACAGCTTGAATAATTAAAAATAGGAATATTAATGCAATTGAATGAATTTTATTTTTCAATGGTTTTAATAGATTATTCATACTATCAAATATGGTTTATTTTCATATATAAATCTTTTTTTAACCTATTTTTAAGTTTTAAACATTTTTAAAACTAATTTTAATAAGATAATTCTAAAAACAATTATATGAATTTGAAAATATAACTATCATTGGTGAGAAAAAAAATGAAAAAGTATGCAATAATAGATAAAACAAGAATGGAACCTAAACCAAATGCTATTGTTTCCTGCCGATATAATGGTGAAGATAATGCATTAGTAGTAGCATTTGCATCAAATGCCAGTTTAGAACCATCCATGTTAATGGTTGGTATTGTACCATCCAGATATTCATATAAAATGATAAAAGAATCCGGTAAATTTGCTGTGAATATACCAACAAAAGATTTTGCTAAAGAATTTAAATATCTCGGAACAGTATCAAGACGTGATGAAGATAAATTAGCTGACATTAACACATTTGATGGTGATGTTGTAGATGTACCACTTCTTGCAGATTGTCCTGTAAACTTTGAATGTACAGTAGTTGATTCTATCAAAGTTGAACAATCCACACATGAATTATTCATTGGAAAGGTTGAAAAAGTGCACTGTGATGAACAATACCTTGAAAATGATGAAGTACAATGGAATAAAATTGACTTATTATAATCTCACATTCCACTTTTTTTCCAATTTTTTAATAATATTTTAAGTATAATTGAAAATATTATATTATAACATTGTTAAAATATATTAAATAAAATAATCATATATACAACAATGAATAATTACACAAATATAAATTTTATAAAAAAAATATTAACAAATAAAGACTTACTAATAGCCGATTTTGGTTTAGAAAAAGAAGGTTTAAGAATAATAAAAGACGCTAAGTTATCATTATCTAAACATCCACAAATATTTGGAAACAAATTATACAATCCATATATTACAACAGACTTTTCAGAAAGTCAAATAGAAATAATAACTCCAACTTTTGATACAATAGATGAAACACTCGATTTTTTATCATTTATTATAGACTTAGTAAATAATTCTATTTCTGAAGATGAATATATTTGGCCACAATCATTACCATGTATTTTACCAAAAGATCACATGATTCCAATAGCTGAATATGAAGGAAAAAAAGGAATAGCATCTATGGAATATCGTAAACAATTAGCACAACGTTATGGAACAAAAAAACAAATGATTTCAGGTATACACTATAATTTCTCATTTAAAGAAAAAACTATTCAAAAACTATATAAAAATACGGATAAAACAATTAATTATCAGGATTTCAAAAATCAAATTTACCTAAAAATTTCAAGAAATTATCTTAGACTCAAATGGTTACTCATTTATATGACAGGAAATTCTGTAGCAGCACACAAATCATTCACCGAAGAATGTATAAACTTAATGCAATACGAAGATGCAAATAATAGTGTATACTCTAAAGATGGAATATCCTTTAGAAATTCTAAAATAGGATATAAAAATGTAGACCCATTATATCCTAGATATGATACAGTAGAAAACTTTGTTCATGATGTAAACACTTTTATTGATGAAAATTTTATTTCAGAAGCTAAAGAATTATATACCCAAATCAGATTAAAACCAAAAAATCCTGAAAATTATTTAGAATCATTAGAAAAAGATGGAATAAAATACGTTGAAATCAGAACTATAGATTTAAATCCATGGGAAAAAACAGGAATTTCAAAGAAAGATATGGAATTTGTACATTTATTCATAATATATCTACTTATTTGTGAAGAAAGTGATTATGATAACTGGCAAGAAGAATCAGTTTACAATGAAGAACTTATTGCACAAAAAGGATTTACTAAAAATCTAAAATTAATAAAGGATGGACGGGAAATAACCTTTAAATCATGGGCAAATCAAATAATCAACCAAATAGATAATCTTAATAAAACTTTGGAACTAAGCAAAGAACATATTATTGAAAATCTGAGAAATAAACTGGATAATCCAGATAAAACATATGCAAGTCAGTTAATTTCACAAGTAGAAAAAGAAAATTTCATTGACTCTCAACTAAAACTAGCTATAAAATATAAAGAAGAAAGTATTCAAAACTTTAATATTGATGAAATAAAAGATAATCCTAAATTATTAAAATACTATCAAGAAGCTTTGCCCTAATAAATGTGGTATAATTCATTAAATTTCTATTTTTTCCAATAACATTAAATTTTCTGTTTTTAAGAGATAAATATTAAATAAAGTATTTATTACATTCATATACTATTTACTACAGTTATACATAATTCACAGTCATCATTTTTTTTTCTTGAATTATATTTAAATTTTAGACAACTTAATATGTCTGTTAGAATGGATAATTTCTAATAAGCATAACCTATTTAAAAATGAAAAATATATTATTGTACATGAGAGAAAAAGAACCTTTAAGATTAATGAAAAAATGTTATGATTCAATAGAATATGGCTATTTATATGGCTTCAATCAAAAATTATCTGGGGAAGCATTTGCCAAAGTTCAGCCATACATGAAAAAATTCTTAAGAGGAGACTATAAAGATCCCCTTAAAATAACAGGACAAGCTATTGGATGGATGTGTACACGAGAAAATGTTCCAAAAATAGAAGAACTATTAGGAATAACTGACACAGTTCAAAAAAGAGAAAATGAATATGCTGAAAAACTTGCAGATCCTATTAAAAAACAGGAAATGAAAGAAAAAGCTCAAATAATATTAGACACAGCATTTGCTCAGGGTGACCAGCCAACTCATGAATTAAGTCGTTTAATGTTACATTCATCAATAATCTTTGACTTAAATGATAGTTATAAAAACGGGAAAGAAGAAGGAAAAGGAACTCTTTATATTTACACACCACGAAGTATATATTATATAATGAATAATGGTGTAGGAAAAAATACTTCAAATAATATAACAACTTTCAATGGTGGAGCCATAGGATATCGTTTATTCTATCATGAAAGATTAGACCAACTTGTAAGATTAGTTACAGATGAAAATGAATATAAAGAAGATTAATTTCTTTAATTATCTCATTTTTTTAG
>SUTP01000052.1 GCA_015062815.1 Methanosphaera stadtmanae
CTACAACAACAACCAACAATACAACCACAAGAAAAACAACAACTACAAGAAGAAATAAGCACACTACAAATCAAATACGACACACTACAAACACAACACAACACCACAACACAGGAACTAGAAACACTAAAAAGCAGCAACAACACACAACTCACAGAAAACCAACAGAAAATACAGGAACTAACCAACACCAACACAACACTCACAGCAAAAACACAACAAGACCAGGAACAAATAACACAACTACAACAAGAAAACAACCAACTAAGAGAAGAAAACAAAACATTACAAACACAATATGAAGAAGAACACAAAGCCAAAGCAGAAGTAGAAATAGAAAGAGACAAACTAAGCGGAGAAAAAGACATCCTGAACATGAGAATAACAACACTAGAAGAAACCAAAGACAATCTCAACGAAACAATAAGAAGCCAAAAAGACGACCTAAGACTAAAAACAGAAGACACAGACAAACTAAGAAACGACTACGACAAGATACGTGATGAACTGGAAACAAAAAGAAGAGAATATACAAGAGTAAGTAATGAGAAAAACCACTCCGACGAAAGACAAAAACAACTACAAGAAGAGGTAAACGCATTAGAAGTAAAAGAAAACAACTACAAAAACATACTGAAACAACTAGACAATATGAGCTTCATGGACAGGATATTAGGTAGGTATCCTGAAGACATAAAAGAACTGAAAGGATAAGGGGACTCTGGTTGAGCTGGGAACATTAACAAAATTCGAGATTTAATGAAATTATGGTAAGATGAAGCAAGAGAATAATCTAATTTATGAATATTTGGAGAATAATATTTTTTTTAATTATTATTCACAATATTCACAAATAACGAACAAAAAAATGTTGTTTATATTTGGGGAATAACGATAAATTTTATTATTTATTGTTTTCTATTATAAATTCAGCTCGTTTAAGGACCCTATCTTCTATTTTATCTCTATGATTCCAAGTTCTAACTTTATAATTACAATTTCTGCATGTCCATTGATGCCACCATTTATGTTTTTCATATTCTAATTTCATTGGATTACATTCAGGACAACGTGGTTCAGGATCTACTTCAATTTTATTTCTATATAAACTATCAAATGATGTGGGTTCTTTTATAATCCATAATAAACCATTTTCTACAATTTCCATAACGTTATTATATCCATAAGATGAATTATTAAATCCAATTCCAAATATCATTCCGTCATACATTTTTCTTTCAATATATCTATTTAATAAATAAGCAATTAAATAAATTATTAGAATTATTACCGTGAAAATATAATAAGGGTATGGAATTTCATATATTATTTTAATAATTGATTTTTTATCAATTAGTCCGTTAAATATATGATAAAGTTCGGGAAGTATTGGTATAATGGCTAATATATTTGAAATAATTTTTAATCTGTTTTCATTCATTTTTTATCCTCAAAATTCTACATAATATTTATTTAATTCATCAAATAATTCGTCCATTATTGTTTTAATATCATCATAAAAAATTATATTTTTAAATTCGGAGATACAATAATTTTGATTTTCATTAGAAAGTTTTTTAGGCCAAGCAAAAGGTTTATCATAAGATAATTCATAATCTTTTAAATTATAAAATTCAGCCCTAATAACAAAAGATGGTAAATTATTTTTATCATAGTTATTGCAAATTTGAGCTAATCCGTATAATAACCATTTATACCATATATCTTCAAAAATTTTATTTTTTAAATGAGTATCATAAGTAATTATTATACTCATAGTTTTATCTTTTAAATTTTGATAAAGATAAGATATACTAATTCTGTGTCCTTTGTATCTAATAAATCGTTCAGTTAGAATGTTTTCATTGTATAATTCAGTATTATCTGATATGGGTTTAATATTAAGTATTACAAAAGGATTGTCTGTATTTATTCTACTATCATTACAAATATCCTTTAAGTTACGATTGAAAATTTTTGAATAATACTCTTCTGATGTATCATAATTAAACATTCTTTTTAGTTGAGTATATTCAATTTGGTCAGTTGTAGCATTATTTCTTATAAATTCATTATGAGAACCATTGGAATTTATTCTTGAATAAGGTTTACTAACACCTTCTTTAACATTTACAATACATAATGTTTTATCATCATATTCTAAATTATATATCTCAAATTCGTTTGTGTTAGGATAAATTCCTGTTTTAATTATATTTGTAAATTTATCTCTCAAATCATTGAAATTGTCATTAATTCCATTTATCATTTCTGTATTATTTTCATCAATTCCATAAACTAAATTTCCTCCAACTGTATTTAAAAAACTACATACTCCTCTTAACAGTTTATCTTTAGCACCATTTCCCAAATAATCTTTTTTAAATTCTAAGATAGTACTTTCAGTTAATTTTCCTTCTTTTATTTTTACAATATCTTCTAATGTTAATTTTTTAACTACCATGTTAAACTCCTAAATATAATCTTCAGAATTTTCTCTTATAAATTTAATTAAGTAACTTCTTAAATCATTTTTAGCTTCTAGATTAGAATTAATTGTTTGATAGAAATCTCTATTTGTTTTATATATTTTGAATAAAACTTCTTTTAATATTTCATCAAAAATTGCTTCAAAATTCTCTTCAGAGTTATTTTTATTTTGTAACATCTCTTTGATATCTTCATTCTCGCATATTTCATCTACTATTTGTTTGAGTATGATTGTATTTTCCTTTTTGAATATACTCCCATATCTTTCATTTAAGTCTTCGAGAATTTCTGATAATTTTTTTTCTTCTCCTGGTTTATATGTTCCTGCTGTGCTTCCACTTTGAGTTAATTTTCCAGATGGGATTAATGTTATGTCACTACCTTCATCACTTGTGTCTATTTTGTATGTTTCCATATTCACATCTTCAAGTACAGAGTAAGGTAAAGGATTGTTTATTGTAGGTAGTTTTTTGTACAAATATTTATTGTAAATGTACATTTTAGCTAATGATGTATCACTAAATGGTAATAGCTGACATAAGAAACCATATAAGTTTTGGAATCTTCGGATAGATTTTTTGAAATGATCTTGTTGTTCATCACTTAAAACTTTATAATTATCTACAGCTTTATTTATTATGTCTTGTAATTCATTTTGTGGTGCGTTTGAACTATATTTTTCATAGAATTCTTCTGTATCTTCTTCTGTGTATATTTCTTCATCTATTATTAATCCCATTATATCATATAATTTCCGATAATCTGTTTCTTCTTCCAGATATGTTTCTTCATAGAATGGTTGGAATGCTCGTTGTATTTCTTCCTTTTCATTAACAAAATCCAAAATTAAAGTGTCATTCTTATCTGGATGGATACGATTCACGCGGCTTAATGTTTGAACGGCTTTAACATCTCTTAGTTTTTTATCAACATACATAGTATGAAGTAGTGGTTCATCAAAACCGGTTTGGAATTTATCTGCCACAACTAATATTTTATTAGGATCATTTTTCAATGCTTCCTTAATGTCTCCTTTAATATTATTCATATTATTTTCAGTATATTCTACAGTATCATGTTTTACAGTTCCTGTAAATGCTACTAATGGCTTAATATCTGAATATTTATTGTTTGAGTTAATTTGTCTGTCGAGTTCTAATTTATAAAGTACGGCTGCCTTACGTGATCTGGTAACTATCATAGCACGTGCTTTACCATTTATTTTATACTTTGTAGAGTTATTGAAATGTTCTAAAATGATTTTTACTTTATCTTCTATTGCTTTGGGATGTTCTTCAACGAAACCAACCAGTACTTTCATCGCCTTGTCTTTATCAAATTCAGGATCTTCTTCAACTTTTTTTGCTAGTTTCCAATATGTTGGATAAGTAATATAATTTTTTAAAACATCTAATATGAATCCTTCTTCAATAGCTTGTTTCATGCTATATAAATGATGAGCATGGAACGATCCATCGTCGTATTTTTTACCAAAAAGTTCTAATGTTTTCTTCTTCGGCGTAGCAGTAAATGCAAAGTAAGATAAATTAGAATTGTTACGAATTTTTTCCATTTCTTCTAAAAGTTTATCATCTTCATCATCAAATTCATCCTCATCATATTCTTCAGAATACTTATCAGAACCAGTTACAATTTTAACATCCTGGGCATGTTTACCAGTTTGAGAGGAATGTGCCTCATCAACAATAATAGCATAATTACGATCTGGAAGATCTTTAACCAAATCCTTAATATAACTAAATTTATGAATAGTACTTACTACAATATTTTTAGAAGTATGCATAGCTTCAGCTAAATCCCTCGAATTTTTCTTTTCATCAATAACTGTTACACTACCCTTTGTTTTCTCAATAGCTAACACTTGATCCTGAAGTTGTTTATCAATAACTCTTCTATCAGAAATAATTATAATTAAATCATAAACACGTTCACCATTTTCATCAAATAAATTTTTCAAACGATGAGCAAGCCAAGCAATAGTTTTAGTCTTACCACTACCAGCACTATGCTCTATAAGATAATTAGCTCCAGGATGTGCATCATCAACTAACATGTTCACACAATCTAACTGATGATAACGAGGGAAAATTAATTTTTTTTCTTTTTTCTTATCATCCTTCTCATAGAAGATAAAGTTACTAATAAGGTTGGATAACTGATTAGGTTGTAATATATCAGTATATAAATAGGATGTACGATAAAAACCGGGAATATCTGGATTATCCAAACCTCTATTAAATGGTAAAAATTTAGTATTAACCCCATTTAACTTAGTAGTCATGTAAATTTTTTCATCGCTCATGGCAAAATGAACAAGACAACGTTTAAACAATGTTTCTTCGGGATCACGGTCATTTTCATACTGTTTAATAGCATTTTCTACACCCTGACTAAAACTATCCTTTAACTCAATAGTAGTGATAGGTAAACCATTCACAAAAGTAACAAGATCAACACGATTACCTTTTTCAACATTTTGATATGCTACTTCTTGAATTACTGAAAGAACATTCTTAGAAAATTTATCCATAAGTTCTTCATTAATATTGCTATTTGGTTTAGGATAATATAGTTTGAACTTGGCACCAGCATCTCTAAAACCCTTTTTTAACACATTGATAGTTCCTTTCTTATCTAGTTCTCTTTTAAGGCTATCAATAAATTTAGCATTAGCATCTTCTTTATAAATACGTTCAAATTTCTTCCAAGCAGTAGGTTGAGTTACTTTAATAAAATTTAAAGTAAGCTCAGCATCAAGACAAAGGTTTTTATTATAATGACTTTTCTTACTATATAGTTCAACTTTACCTTCACTATTATAAATAGTACGATCAACATAACCAGTACTACGCAAATAATCAACAATATCCTGTTGATAACCTCTTTCTGTTGTATCAGAACTCATACTTCAACACCTCTAACATCAACTTTACCTGTAACTATATGATGAATCAAAGATTCTTTGTATTCTTCTAGTAGTTCAATATTTCTTTCTATTTTTTCTATGGTTTTATCTATTTGTTCTGTTTTTTTATCTAAATATTTTGATATCTGTTTTTGCTCTTCTACTGGGGGTAATGGTACATATATTTGACCTATAGTTTCTCTGTTTAAGTTTAATTGTGTTCCAAGTTTTCCAAGACCTTTGTATGGTTCACCACCTTCAAATATATAATACAAAAATTCTTCGTTAATGTTTAAGTTTTCAAAGTATACAAAACCGTCGTGTACACAACATTTAATTTTTGTTATAATTGGTTTTCCTACTGTTGCTGCTATCGAAATAAATATTGATCCTGGTTCTAATGGTGCACTTAATGATTTACCTAATTTAGATAATTTTTGATCGGTTTCCATCAAATATTTATTACTTGAAGTAACGTTACTTATCCTCACCCAAGAATATTTTCCATTTTCATCAAAATATATAGGGTCATCTATAGGTCTTGGCGAAGCTCCTCTTTTAATGTTTGACAAGCTACTAATTTTTCTACACTTCCAGTGTTCAGGTATTTTACCTATCCATTTTATTCCGCTTTCTTTCATTGGAGTGTCTGGGTTTAGTCCTTTTGTTACTGTTTGGTTTATTAGTGCTGTTCTTTTTTCTTTCAAAAGTTCTATGAGTTTTTTGTTTTTTGTGATGTTTTCTTCTATTGTTGATGTTTTTTTGTCTAAGTAGTTTGCTATTTGTTTTTGTTCATTTAAATTTGGTGTTAGTGTAAAATATGTTTCATCAGCAATATTCAGATTAATTCCTGGTTGTGCCGACCCTGTTTCTGTTAATTTAATTTGAGTAAATCCTAAATTACTTGAAATTAAGTAATATAATAGTTTTGATATTATTCTCTGATTTTTTCTAATAATGAATACATGCTCATTGACAGCCATTTTTTTAGGTAATTTTTCTATTATGGCTGTTTTTCCAATAGTAGCTCCATCTTTTACTAATAATACATCATTTTCATTAATTTTTCCTTTATTCATAGAATCATAATATTCTTTCGATAGATATCTTTTATTATTTAAATTTAAAGTTCCATTCCAATTAATATGTTCTCCACCTAAACTCAAAGCATAATCTTCATTTTCAAAATCTTTTCTTTTTCCAGATTCTAAAGAGGAAATTAAAAATTTTAATTTATATATTTCCCATTGTTCTGGTATTTTATCAAACCATTTCAAAGAACTATTTTTATATTTGGGATATTCTTTATATTTCATCACATTTCACCTATTAGTTCTCGTATTTCTTGTGTTATTTGTTCTATGTCTTTTTCTATTTCTTCTAGTTGTCTTGGTGGTGTGTATGTGTAGAAGTATTGTGTGAAGTTTATTTCGTACCCGACTTTTATTTTATCTTCTTTTTTGTTTATCCATGCTTCTGGGTAGTATGGTGTTACTTCTTCTTGGAAGTACTCGTCTATGTCTTTTTTGAGTGGTATTTTTTCTGTGTCTCTTAGTTCACTATCTGCTTTTTGTTTTCCTTTTTTATCAGTAACTATTTCTGCTGTTTCATCTAATTCAGATAGTTTTAGTATTATTTGTTTTATCATGGCCGGTTTAATAAAATCAAATTTTTCAACTGCATTAGTTACTTCACTTTCAAATTCATTCCAATTGGTGAATTTGTTGTCTCCTATTGTTTTTAGTGATTTTATTATTTCTTGTTGTTTTTGTTTTCCTTGTTCTTCTTCAGCTAATTTTTCTTCAGGGTTTTTATTTTTGCTTTCTGATAGTTTCTTGAATGCTGATATTGAGTAGAGGTTGTCAAGTCTTTCTTCTGTTACTTGGTAGTTTCTTTGTAATGGTCTTTCAATGATTACTTTTGTGTATCCGAAGTCTGTAGTGTCAAATATTTTTATTTTGTCTGTTTCTTCGAATGTGTTGTAGTATTGTTTGATTTTTTCTATGTGTTTGTCTGTAATTATGTTTCGTTTCTTTCCTAGGCTTTTTCTTATTTTATCGTATTCTTCAGTTGCATCAATTAACTGTACCTTGTTTCGTCTTTCTTCTGGTTTTTCGTTAGTCATTATCCATATGTATGTTTTTATTCCTGTGTTGAAGAATAGTTCCCCAGGTAGTGCAATTAATGTTTCAAGGTAATCATTTTCTAGTATCCATTTTCGTATATCGCTTTCTCCACTTCCAGCATCTCCTGTAAATAATGGTGAACCATTGGTAATTACTGCTATTCTGGATTTTTCATTTTCTTTCATCTTAGAAATCATATGTTCTAAGAATAATAATTGTCCATCATTTTTTCTTGGTGTTCCTGCTTCAAAACGTCCTTCTTCACCTAATTCTGCTTCTGCTTTAACTATTTTTTCATCTAATTCCCAATCTCTACCATATGGTGGATTAGATATTATGTAATCAAAGTGTTTGTCTGATAGTTTATCATCGGATAAAGTGCTTGAAGGTCCTTTTATGTTGTCTGCTGCATTACCTTTTATGAGCATATCTGCTTTGCAGATAGCATATATTTCAGGATTAATCTCTTGTCCATATAGTACTATTCGTGGGTTGGAATTTTTTGATAGGATGTGTTCTTCACAGAATGTTAGCATTCCTCCGGTTCCACATGCAGGGTCATATATTGTTTTGATAATTCCCTTTTCTTCGATACTTTCATCATTAATAAACATTAGTTCACTCATTAGTTTTACTACATCACGTGGTGTGAAGTGTTCTCCTGCCTCTTCATTACTTGTCTCTGAGAATTTTCGTATAAGTTCTTCAAATATTGTTCCCATTTCATGGTTACTTACTGCTTTTGGACTTAAGTCTATTTTTTCTTCTGAGAATTTTTTCATTAATAAGTATAATAGGTTTCCTTCTGCAAGTCTTATTATTTGATCTTTGATTTTAAAGTTTTCAAGTATGTCTATTACATTTGTACTGAAACTGTCAATGTATAGGTTAAGATTTTCTTCTATATTGTCAGGATCTTCTAGTAATGATTCAAATGTATATTTAGAGACATTATAGAAATTTAGTTTATTTCCTTCTTCATCATATAATACTTCTTGTAATGGAATTTCCATCTCAGTTATGCTGAAGTCATCCTTATTTTCTTCGTATATTTTAAGAACATCTTTTTTAGAATATGTTAGTACACTATCAAATCTTTTAAGTACAGTAAATGGTAATATTACTTTTTGGTACTCATTTCTTTTAAATGTACCTCGTAAAAGGTCTGCTATGTTCCATATGAATGTTGATTTTTCTTGAAAGTTTCCCATATTTTCACCTTTATATTTAATTTATTGTAAATACCTCAAATCTAAATTTATTATTACTTGTATATTCACATGAATGTTTTCTTCCAAATTCACTTGTTACTATGTAAATTTCGTCTCCTCTTTTGAGTTCAATATTCTCATGTTTTTTAGGTTTATGTAGCATATATGCTATTTTACCTGAATTAATACAACTTTCTGCTTTTTTAATATTTTCTATAAATTTTCTTTTTTTAAGCGTTTTTGGTACCAGGGTGTATGTTGGTTCTTTTATCATTTCTAAAGTGAAATGATCAGTTACATATCTCATTTTCATCTCCTCTTCACATAACCGTTAACCTCTTATAATTATAAGTTTCTTGGTTATTTATTAATTGACTTTCTACTAAGTAAGCAATATCTCCTTTTTCTAGTTGAATACTCATCCTATTTCGCGGCACTCCTAAATGTTCAGCTATGTTATAATGTCCCACTGCAGATATACACTCCTCTTTTTCTAGTTTGAGTTCTAGTTCAAACATGGGTTCTACTTTTATTTGTGCATGACAATTTTTTTTAAGCATTTTTGGACTAAATCCATTGATAATATATTTCATAATCTTCACCTTCAGAATCCAAATGGGTTTTCTTTATTTTTGAAGAATTTTTTTAGTTCTTCATTATTTTTTTTAATTTCTTCTTTTACTTCTTTTAGTTCTAAATATAATTCTTCAGTGTTTATGTTGGTTTTTTCATATGTGTTCACGTACATTTTTGTATCTAAATTGTAATTATTGGATTTTACTTCATCTATTGCTGCTATATGTGAGAATTTTTTTGTTTCAGTTTGATTGTTGTATGTGTCAATAATTTTTTGAATGTTTTCTTCTGATAGTTCATTTATACGGTTATTTTTTATGAATTCTTTGGATGCATCTATGAATAATATGTCTTTGGAGTTTCGTTTTTTCTTCAGTATTAATAGTGATGGTTCAATTTGTGTATTGTAATATATAGGAGCTAATTTTATTACTGCTTCTATATAATTGTGCTCTATTAGTTGTTTTCGTGTGTTAAGTTCTAGACCTTCTGCAAATAATGTTTGAGGACTAACTGTTGTTACAATTATTCCTTCTTCTGATAAATTGTATATCATGTCTAATATGAATAGAAAATCTGTGTTACGTTTAGATAATTTTCCATATTCTTTGAATCGTGGGTCTTTCGATAATTTTTCTATATTTCCCTGATATTTTAAACCTAAAGGTAAATCCGCAGTAATAACAGAAAAATTATAATATGTATATTCCTTTGGATGGTCTATTGTATTTGTGTTTACAATATCAAAGTCATAATATGGTACATTATGTATAATCATATTCATTATAGCTTCATTGTATACAGACTGGTTTATTTCATTTGCATCAAGGAATATTTCATCATGAATTGCTGTTGCTGCGTTATATGTGCTTAATGTTGGTAATTTATTTTCAGATAAATCTCGCGTTTCTTTTAATATTTCAATGAATGTAGAACCTATTCCAAATGTTGGATCATATATTCGATCATATTTCGCTATTTTTGGAGCCACTATCTTTGCTATTAGTTTGGAAATTGAAGGAACTGTGAAGTATTCTGTTGTTTTTATGTTGTTTGCAAAGAAATTATTTAGATATTCATAGTTTGCAATTAATATATTATTATCTTCCATATTAAAGTCTAATCTACTGATATTTTTTATTAAATCATATAATATTCCTTTTTTATCTTCAAAAATTTTTAGATTAATATTTTGGAATATGTTAAGTTTATCTAAACTTTCATTTTCTTCTTCAATTAGGTTGGATAATTCTGTATATTCTATTAGTACTTCTGATATGTTCTCGAATGCTCTGATTAAGTCCTCATATATTTCTTGATTTCTTGTAAGTTTGAATATTAATTCACTAAATAAATATTCTGGTTCTATGAAGTAATGTAAGTAATTATTGGTGAATATTTTTATCTTTCTATATTCTGTCGCATATTTTGCTTTATTTATGTCTCTGAATTCAATTCTTAAATCATCATCAATTTCAATATTTTTTTCAATACATTCTCCGTTTTCATCTGCTTGTAATTCTACCCATAATTCTTTATCATAGATTTCTTCGGCATATTCTCGTTTAAGAAGTACTTTATTCATATAGTATTCTAATTTGTCAGACATTTGGCGATAACAGTATAATCCTAATACAATTGGTTTCATTTCATGTAATGGGATAGTGCGGTTGTTTAATGTTCTTGTAAATTCTTCTATTTCCATTTTATTCACCTATCTGATTGAGGTAGTATGTTTGTATTTCTTTTGTGAGTTTTAACTCTTTAGTTTTTATAGCTATTCTTCTGTTTAATAAATTCATTAGTTCTATGAATTTTGATTCTTCTTCCTGATTGATTTCTTTTATTGGTATTTCTTTTAGTTTTTTGATACTTATTTTTGGTATTATTGTTCCTGAAGATCTTCTTTTTATTTCATATTTGGCTCTTTTAGAGTTGAGGTAGTATGCTAAGTATTCTGGGTTAATTTTTTCTGTTCTTATGATTGCAAATGATTGGGGTACTATTATGTTTTCTGTTTCTTCTCTAATTATTGTAGCACTGTATGGTGAGAATAATCCTATTATAACATCGTCTTTTTTTGTTAAGTATTTTGTATTTATTTCTTCTTTGGATGTAAATTCATCTAGTTCCATTGTGTCTATTTCGATGTTTTTTATTGATCGTAATGTTAATATGTTGTATGTTTGTCCGTTTGTGTCTTCATATCTTTTGTGTGCTAGTCCAGTTGATATTTGTGCTTTATTTCCTAATTTATCTTCCATTAATATATCCTCCTATTATTTTTTCATTATTTTTATTGAACATTTGTAGTTATGTTATTTATTTTCTATTATAATTGTATAGTGTTATTACTATATAAATTATACTGTAGTTATAACTAACTACACTTAATGTTCTATAGAATAGTTTAGTACCAATACTATATAAATGTTTTGTGTAGTAATGTTTCACTACAAATATAATCATAATATTTTATTCTTAAAAATGACTAGAATTATAATATTTCATCATATATACTTTAAATAATTTTTTAAAGTATTTTAACATTCGTATTTAAAAAATAAAATATAGATAAACTTATATGAATGAAAAATAATTAACTACTGTATTTTAATGAGAAATCCTAATTATTATAGAATATAAGAAAAATAATATTAAATATAATTAGAGGTATAACTATGTCAAAAATTACTAAATGTCTTAATGATTGGAATGCTACTGTTGAAGCATTAGGTCAGGGAATGCAATCAATTTTAATTAGAAAAACAGGAACTACATTAAAAGAATTCTTATTATATCCTACTGTAAGCTATGCTAATAAAGATGACTATTTGGATTCTTTTAAACCGTCTATGCAGGATTTTGTTAAGGAAAATACTTTACCTAAAGCAGATGGTAAGGCTTATGGGGTTAAGTATTATGCTACAGTAGAGGAAGTGTTTGAAACTCCTGTTAGTCGTATTGGTAAGTTTAATGATTATCATATTTGGACGAAGAAGCATGTTTCAGGATACTTTGATACTAGGAATGCTAATGTTTGGTTACTAAGAGTATATGAATTGGATGAACCTGTTTATTGTACTAGGTCACGTGGTATGGTCTTTGCTAATGTTGATAAAGAAATAGAGTTGGATTATAAAGATCCTATTATCAATGATAAAGATTTTAAGAAATTAAAAGAAGAAATATTATCTAAATGATAATTTTCTCATTAATATCCAATTTTTATCATTTGATACGATTTAATTTCTTTTTCTGATGATAAATGTTAATAATAATTTAAGATTAATTTTATTATATGGAAAATGAAGATTATGATAGGGAATACGATTTCAATCGTAAAACTGATTTTAGTAGAGATGAATTATTGGAAATTTTGAATGCATTTCTTGAGCATAAACCAGTATTTGATGAAAAATTTGCTGGAGTGGATATGAGTACAATAAAAAATCCAGAAATAAATTATCCTATTGATAATGTAACACATGAATATATTGGTTATGATTATACATATGTGAGAGCAGCTTATCGTGTTAGTGGTGTGGTAAGTGATTATGGTCTTTTAGACCTCGATTATTTATATAATTATGAAAAGATGTGTGAGAAATATCAAAAGCATGAAGTTGTTGATTTATCTGAAGAAAAATTAGATTTTCTTGAAATAAATACTATTTTTACTTATATTGAGAGAGCTGATCGTCATGCAGATGGATGTGTATATGAAGCTGCTGTAGAGTCTGGTATTTTCTATAATTTACTTTGTAGATTAGAAGAAATTAAAAATGAGTTATGAAGATTCTATTATCTTCATTTTACTTCTCTTTTTAGTTGTTTATACTAGTTTAGTATTAGTTGTGTGTATGTTTTTTGTATGTTTTCTTCTTTTGTTATGTTTTCTAGGAAGTTGTTTAGTTCTGTCGTGTCTTTGAATCTTGTTATTAGTAGTGTGTTGTATTGTCCTGTTGTTTTGTGTGCTGTTATGATGTTTTCTGGGTA